>JACCSV010000006.1 GCA_013812805.1 Sphingomonas sp.
GTCATCGGCCTCGCCTATCGTTGTCTTCTTGTATCCACCGGTTGCGCCGGGCTTTCGGAAGCGGGCGACCCACTTTCCCACACGCGCTCCATGGTAGTAGCCAAGGTGGGCGCCCTCATTCATGAGACGCCAATATGGCTCGGCGCGGGAAGTCAATTTCGAGCGGGCGGCGCGGTTCTCAAGCCTGTAATCTCTAACTGCTCTGCCCACAGCAATCGCCTCATCGGTAATATCTCGGTAATACATATAGACGGACGCTACGGGACGGACAAGGACGCAATTGGGCGGTTATCAGCCGAATACCAGTCGGCTGTTGCATCCGCCCACGTCTTGGATTGTAGTTGCTCTCGCCCTTTCACGGCGAAAACACGGGTTCGATTCCCGTTGGGGTCACCAAGATTCGGCTGTCCGGGGGACAGCCGCTATTTTGGTGACTTAGCGCAGCGCTAGTTTTGGCGCGTCCTCAGCGAACTCGCCGCCAGACGCCCGACCAGCTTCGACATCCGCGGGTGGCTGGAGGCGTGATACGGCGATGTATCGCCAAGCTCGGCGCAAAGCCGCCGATGGGCCTCACCGAGGTTGTGATAGGGCAGCCCCGGCAGCAGATGGTGGAGCGCGTGGTAGCGCAGGCCCACCGGCGCCCACAGCACCGGCAGAGTCGCGGGCGGCGGGACGTTGACGCTGTCGAGATATTGGGCGGTAACGCTCATCGCCTCGCCGTCATTCTCCCACAAATGCGCGACCAAGGTGCGCACCTGGTTAAGGAACATCACGCCCGAATTGACGGCCACCAGGATCGCAAAGGTGCGCAGCGGCATTATTGCGCTGGCCGTCAGCGCCAGCAGCGTGATCGCCCACAGGCTCGCTGCGGTCTCCTGCCACGCCCACTGGCGAGCGATCTCACCCTCGGGCGCATTCCGGCGGAACTGCGGGTTGATCTGCAGGCCCGAATAGCGGGCGACGACAAGCGCACGAAGCTTCGGGAACAGCAGCGACAAGGGCGCCAGCAACGCGAAGCGAATCAGCATCCCCACCGGCGCGAGGGCGGCGGCAATCAGGAACAGCGGCAGCGTCCACGGCTTCATCAATGCCAGGGGCAGATACTCCGGATCGTCGGCGGTCCCGTAATAGCGCTTGGCGTGGTGCTGGTTGTGAACGCCCTCATAGAGGAAGGACGGGACCAATTGCGGTATTCCGATCAGCAGGTTCCAGGCGAGCCTGAAGCCGGGGAGCGCGCCGGTCTTGATATGGGTGAGCTCGTGGATGAAGCTGCCGGCGCGATAGAGCGCGAGAATTGCGACGATCACGCAGACCACCGTCAGCGGGCCCGAGGAAAGGATCGCTCCGGCCACCGCCGCATAGCCGACGAAGGATGCTCCGAGGAGGTCGGCCCAGTAGATCGCCGGACGCGGCACGTTGAGTTCGCGGGTGACGTCACCCGCCGCGCGGAGCATCGCTTTGTCGTCCAGCACCGCCCCGCGCACCGGAAGTGGCGCGGTTTCGCGGGCGCTCGCTTGGCGCTGGAGGATTGCGGCGTGAATCATAAACGGTCGGCCAGCGTGCTGGAATGGCAGGAGATAGTGGCGCGAACATGGCGCTTCAACGGCCAGCGGCTGGCGCGCCGACACTTGCGGCGCTAGCCAGCAGCCATGGAGCCGGCCGCGCTGACCATCCGCCCCGTCGAAACCAAGGCCGACCGAACTGCGTTCGTCGACCTCGTCTGGCAGGTCTATGCTGACGACCCCGCTTGGGTGCCGCCCCTTCGCCAGGAGGTTCACGGCCTCATCACACCGGGCCGGAACCCGTGGTTCGAGCACGCGCGCGCCAAGTTGTGGCTGGCCGAGCGCGGCCGGAAGGTGGTCGGCCGGATCAGCGCCCAGGTCGACGAGCTGGTGCAGGTGCACATGGGCCAGGGCAGCGGCCAGTGGGGCATGTTCGAAAGCCTCGATGCCGAGGCGGCCGAAGCGCTTATCGCTGCAGCCGAGCAATGGCTTCGCGAGCAGGGCATGACCCGCTCGATTGGTCCGATGAGCCTGTCGATCTGGGACGAGGTGGGACTCGAGATCAGCGGCTTCGAGGAAGCGCCGACGGTGATGATGCCGCATCACCGGCCCGAATATGCCGGCTGGGTCGAGGCGGCGGGCTATGCCAAGGCGCGGGACCTCCTGACCTATGAGGTCGACATCGCCAGCTGGAGCGACCCGAAGATCGACCGGCTGATCGCGATGGGCGAGCGCAACCCGCGGATCCGCATCCGCAAGGTCGACAAGTCGCGCTTCGACGAGGAGGCGCGAGTGATCCTTGGCCTGCTCAACGACGCCTGGTCTGAAAATTGGGGGTTCGTGCCGCTGACCGAAGCGGAAATCGCTTATGCGGGCAAGAAGCTGAAACCGATCATCTATCCGGACATGGTGCGGGTGGCCGAGCTCGACGGGGAGCCGGTCGGCTTCATGATCATCCTGCCCGATATCAACGAGCTGACCCTCGATCTCGACGGTAACCTTCTCCCGTTCGGTTGGGCGAAACTGCTGTGGCGGCTGCGCAAGCCAAAAACGACGCGGGCGCGGGTGCCGCTGATGGGCTTGGCCAGGAAGCTCCATCAGACGCGGCTGGGGACCCAGATCGCCTTCATGCTGATCGAACTCACCCGCCGCGGCGCGGTGGAGACGTGCGGTGTGACGTTCGGTGAGTTCGGATGGATTCTCGAGGAAAACAAGGGAATGCTGTCGATCGCCGAGCTGCCGGGCTCGTCGGTCAACCACGTCTATCGCGTGTACGAGAAGGCGCTCTAGGCGAGCTCGATCCAAGTCGGGGCGTGGTCGCTGGCCTTCTCCTCGGCGCGCGCCCATTTATCGACGCCCGCATCCCGCAGCCGGTCGCTCGCCTCGGGCGAACACAACAAATGGTCGAGGCGGAAGCCGAGGTCGCGCTGCCAGCAACCCGCGGTATAGTCCCAGAACGTGTAGAGCTTGGGCTCGTCGGGATGCAGCGCGCGAAGGGCGTCGGTCCATCCCTGGTGCAGGATCCGGCGCCACGCTTGCCGTGTTTCCGGCTGGTTGACCGCGTCGTGGGCGGTCGCTTGGGCCGAAAAGACGTCGCGGTCCTCCGGCACTGCATTCCAGTCACCGGCAAGCACGGCCGGGCGCTCCTCTTTCAGCAATTGACTGGCGCGGGCGGCAAGTCGCTCGATCCAGCGCAGTTTGAAGTCGAACTTTTCGGTGCCGACGGGATTGCCGTTGGGCAGATACAGCGAAGCGACGATCAGCCCGTCGACTTCGGCCTCGATATAGCGGCTGTGGGTATCGTCCGGGTCGCCGGGCAGCCCAACCTGGCGAAGCGCGGGCGCTTGGCCGCGGGCAAGGATCGCCACTCCGTTGAACCCCTTCTGGCCGTGCCAGACCCCAGTGAAGCCCGCTTCCTCGACAGCGGCGACCGGCAGCGCATCATCGGCGCATTTGAGCTCCTGCAGGCAAACGACGTCGGGTTTCTCGCGCTCCAGCCATTCCAGCAGCCGCGTCAGCCGGGCGCGGATGCCGTTGACGTTGTAGGTGGCGAGCTTCACACGCTGAAGCTGGAGCCGCAGCCGCATCCCGACGCGGCATTGGGGTTCGTCACTCGAAACGCGGCGCCGCCCAGATCCTCGACGAAATCGACTGCGGAGCCGCGGACCAGGTCGAGACTTACCGGGTCGACCACCAGAGTGGCGCCACCGGCCGTGGCAACCGCATCGTCCGCTTGCGCGGCCTCAGCTAGCTCGAATCGGTACGTGAAGCCCGAGCAGCCGCCGCCATCGACCGACAGACGCAGGATCGCCGGCTTCGACTGGCGAGCGGCAATCGCCGCAACTCGGCGCGCAGCGTTTTCAGTGAGGAGGATGTCGCGGTCGGGCACTGCCCAGCGAGATAGGAAGGTGCCGCCGCAGCGGCAAGTGCGCTTACTTGGCGCCGCCGCCCTTGGGGCCGCCGAGCGCGACCTGGTCCATCGGCGCGTTGTTGCCCGAGCGCTTCATCGCCAGCAGATAGTCGGTCGACTTCATGAACGGGATCGGGTTGACGGCGCGGCCGTCGATGCGGACTTCATAATGCAGGTGGCTGCCGGTCGAGCGGCCGGTGGAACCCATGCGGCCGATCAGCTGGCCGCGGGTGATGTACTGGCCAGGCTGGATCGCCATCGACGATAGGTGGCCGTAGCGAGTTTCGATGCCGCGACCATGATCGATCTTGATGAGGTTGCCGTAGCCGCCGCTGTTCCATCCTGCGGCAGTGACGGTGCCGTCGGCAGTTGCGTAGATCGGGGTTCCAACGGGACCCGAAAGGTCGATACCGGCATGCATTGCGGCGCGGCCCTGGAAGGGATCAGCGCGGACTCCGTAGCCGCTGGTGAACGCAGCCGTCCGCACCGGCTTGTCCGAGGGAATGGCGATCGCCCCGTTCTGCAGGCTATCGAGCTTCTTCCAGCTGCTGAACAGCTGCTTGAAGGTGGGATCGCCCTTGGCGTCGAATGGGCCGCCCTTGCCGCCGTCGGCGGGATAGAAGCCAAGGCGGCGGAGCGAAGCGGGATCGACATCTTCGCTGGCAAGAGCTGCGGCGAGCGCAATCTGGCGCTGCTCGATCGTCTTGACACGGCGCTCGGTCTCGGCGGCAAGCCTTGCAAGCTCGACCGAATAGCCACTCTGGGACAGGGCGACGGTCGCACCTGGAGTGGAGGTCACCAGCCGCGCTGCCGAATAGCCCGACCAGCTGATCAGGACTGCAGCGACGACAAGAAAGAAAGCTTGGACGGGAGCGGTAAGACTGAAACGGCGCAGGCGGCGGCCGTCGTGAATGAAGAAATCGCGATCGCGAAAGAACGCGGGTGTTTGTACCGGCGATTGCGTCATATCGTCGTCGCTCCAATCGATACGGCCCACGCAGTTGCCCGCATGCGCGCGTTTCCAATTTTTGACGGAGCTCCCCAGCCCCCACTGCCGCATCCGGAATGCCCCCCGGTCGCGACAACGGGAACTTGCGCTGAGTTGGTTAACAAATTCAACCGCAGGTTCCCTTGTCCGGGACGAACCGGCGGGATGCTGCGGTGAGTTGAGGATAATCTGGCTTAAGGCGCGTCTGACGGCCACGAATTTACGAAATCCGGTTGAATATGCGAAACATTCACCGCCGCAGTTGCCTTCTCCCGCCCGCGCTTTAGACCTCGCGCCGGGCCACGCCGTCCCAACGCGGCGCGCGCTCTCTGCGAGGAGAGTTTGAGTGTTGCCAAAGCCGTCGGCGCTGCCAGCGCGCCCGCATTTCTCGTCAGGTCCGTGCCCCAAGCCGCCGGGTTGGTCGCTCGACCGCCTGGATACACGCTCGCTCGGGCGCTCCCACCGCTCCTCGCTCGGCAAGGCGCGGTTGGCCGAAGCGATCGAGCGCACTGCGGCATTGCTCCAGCTCCCGGACGGCTACCGCCTCGGCATCGTCCCCGCGTCCGACACCGGCGCGATGGAGATGGCGATGTGGTCGCTGCTCGGTCAGCGGCCGGTGACGATGCTTGCCTGGGAAAGCTTCGGCGAAGGGTGGGTTACCGATGCGGTCAAGCAGCTGGGCCTCGACGCAGAGGTGCGGCGAGCCGCCTATGGCGAACTGCCCGACCTCGCCGGCATCGACCCAGCCAGCGATCTGGTGTTCACCTGGAACGGCACCACCAGTGGCGTGCGCGTCGCAAACGCCGACTGGATAGCGGCCGACCGCACCGGCCTGACCCTGTGCGACGCGACGTCGGGTGCGTTCGCGCAGGACATCGACTGGGCGAAGATCGATGTCGGCACCTTCAGCTGGCAAAAGGCGCTTGGCGGCGAGGGCGGTCAGGGGATGCTGGTACTGTCGCCGCGCGCGGTGGAACGGCTGGAATCGGCCCCGGCGCCGCGGCCATTGCCGAAGATTTTCAGGCTCACCAAGAATGGCAAGCTGATCGACGGCATCTTTCGCGGCGAAACGATCAACACCCCGTCGATGCTCGCCGTCGAAGACTGGTTGGTGGCGCTTGAGTGGGCGGAAGCGGAAGGCGGCATTTCCGCGCTGATCGCCCGCGCCGACGCCAATGCGGCAGCACTGGACCGCTGGGTGCAAGGCGCGGAGTGGATCGAGCACCTCGCCGCTGACGCTGCCATTCGGTCCAACACCTCGGTCTGCCTGCAGTTCGCCGACCGCTCCGACAGCGAGGCAAACAGGGCGCGGCAGAAGGCGCTGGTGAATTTGCTCGAGCAGGACCGGGCCGCGTTCGACATCGGCGCCTACCGCGATGCGCTGCCGGGGCTTCGCATTTGGTGCGGCGCGACGGTCGAAGCCGCCGACATCGAAGCGCTCGGCCCGTGGCTCGACTGGGCGTGGGAGCAGGTTCGATGAGCGTCAAAGTGCTGATTTCGGACCAGATGGACCCCAAGGCGGCGGTGATCTTCCGCGATCGCGGGATCACCGTCGACGAGATCACCGGCAAGTCTCCGCAAGAGCTCAAGGCGATCATCGGTGACTATGACGGGCTGGCCATCCGCTCGTCGACCAAGGTGACCCGCGACCTGCTCGAGGCTGCGGACCGACTGAAGGTCGTCGGGCGCGCCGGGATCGGCGTTGACAATGTCGATACTGCCGCTGCCACCGCTCGCGGGATCGTGGTGATGAACACCCCGTTCGGCAATTCGATCACCACCGCCGAGCATGCGATCGCGCTGATGTTCGCGCTGGCTCGCCAGCTGCCCGAAGCGGATGCTTCGACCCAGGCCGGCAAATGGGAAAAGAACCGCTTCATGGGCGTCGAGGTTACCGCCAAGACGCTGGGCCTTATCGGCGCCGGCAACATCGGCTCGATCGTTGCAACGCGAGCGCTTGGCCTCAAGATGAAGGTGATCGCCTATGACCCGTTTCTGACGCCGGAGCGGGCGCTCGAGCTGGGGATCGAAAAGGTCGAGCTCGAGCAACTGCTGGCGCGCGCCGACTTCATCACGCTGCACACGCCGCTGACCGAGCAGACGCGGGGCATCCTGAGCCGCGAGAGCCTGGCGCGGACCAAGCCCGGCGTGCGCATCATCAACTGCGCACGCGGCGGGCTGGTCGACGAGCAGGCGCTGAAGGAGGGCCTCGAATCCGGCCACATCGGCGGCGCTGCCCTGGACGTGTTCGAGAATGAGCCGGCGAA
>JACCSV010000007.1 GCA_013812805.1 Sphingomonas sp.
GCCTGTGGCTAAATGAGCGCCTTGGTCGATCGGATGGGCCGCCGCCGGCAGTTGATCTTCAGCGGGAATTACGGGTTGGAGTATTCGTTCGCGAACTTATCCGCCGGAGTCTCGTGACTGCAGTTCACGACATTTCCGACGGGGGTTTGGCAGTCAGCGTAGCCGAAATGGCCTTGGCGGGCGGGATTGGCGGCGATGTTAGCATCGAGGATGCGGGCCCCAAGTGGCTTTTTGGCGAGGAGCAAGGCCGCTACCTTGTCACCACATCTGCCAGTGTCGAACTCGAAGCATTCGCTGCCGATTCTGGAGTTGATGCGATGCAGCTCGGCGAAACAGGTGGCGACAAGCTTGTGTTTCACGCGATGGATTATGCAGAAGTCCCCCTCCACGTCCTCCGCGCCGCGCACGAGGGCTTCTTCCCCAAGCTGATGGGCGCGGACGCGGCGCTGGCTTAGGGACCCCTCCACCCTCCATGGAGGAGATGGCGGCTTTTCTCCTCCCCGAGCTTGTCTCGGGGAGGGGGACCATGCGAAGTTGGTGGAGGGGATTTGCCGATGCTCTGCGGCCCGAAAAGCACCGTCAAAAAGGCGCGCCGCCTGCGCCGTTTGATGACTCCACCGGAAGTCATCCTCTGGCATCGCCTTCGCCGCCGCCCGGGCGGCTTCAAGTTCCGCCGCCAGCACCCGGCGGGCGCGTACGTCCTCGACTTCTTCTGCTCCGGGGCGCTGCTTGTCGTTGAAGTCGATGGCATCGCACACGAAATGGGTGACAATCCGCAAGCCGACGCGCGCCGGGACCAGTGGCTGCGCGATCGCGGAATCGATGTACTGCGGCTCTCGGCGGCCGACGTTAGCAAAGCTCCCGATTCAGCTGTTGAAGCAATCGTCGCCACTTGTGGCGAGCGTGGCAGTCCCCTCCACCAGCCTGCGGCCGGTCCCCCTCCCCGTTCCGGGCAGGAGACATCATGAAGCCGGTCCCGCATGTCCCCTACACCGCGCTCCCCGACCTCACCGACGAAGAGCGCGTCGCCCGCGCCCGCGCCTTTCACGAGCAGATTTCGACGCGCCGCACTTGCCGCATGTTCTCCGACGCGCCGGTGCCGCGGGAGGTGATCGAAGAGGCGATCCTCGCTGCCGGCACCGCGCCGTCCGGTGCCAACCACCAGCCGTGGCACTTCGCCGTGGTGTCCACGCCGGAGCTCAGACACCGGATCCGCCTTGCCGCCGAGGAAGAGGAGCGCGCCTTCTACGCCGGGAAGGCGGGTCAGGAGTGGCTTGATGCCCTTGCGCCCCTCGGGACCGACGAGGACAAGCCCTATCTCGACATCGCGCCGTGGCACATCGTCGTTTTCGGCCAGCGCCGCGGCGGGATCGAGCCCGGAGAGAGCAAGACCAATTATTACGTCACCGAAAGCGTCGGCATCGCCTGCGGTTTCCTGCTCGGCGCGCTCCACGCCGCCGGCCTCGCGACCCTCACCCATACGCCGTCGCCGATGGGGTTCCTGCGCGAGCTGTGCCGACGGCCGGACGGCGAGAAGCCGCTGATGGTGATCGTCGCCGGCCTTCCCGCCCCGGACGCGGTCGTCCCACTACACGCACTCAGGAAGAAGACGCTGAAGCAGATCAGCAGCTGGCTTTGACCGAATCAGTTGCGAACGCCTCGCATTAGCGCTATTAGGCGCCACATGATCGTGTGCATCTGCAATGCCATCGACGAGGACGAGCTGCGCACCGCGGCTCGCGCTGGGGCGCCCTGCCCGCGCTCCGCTTATGCTCACCTCGGCTGCGAGGCGCAGTGCGGAACCTGCCTGTGCTTCGCGCAGGAGATCATCGAGAAAGAGCGCGCGGCGCTGCTGCGGGTCGACAGCCAGGCTGCCTGAGCCGATTGCGATTGACTATCAGTCGCAAAGATTTCGCAGTTTTCTGCCATTTTTCTCCTTCCCTTGAAGCCTGCAAGCGCGTAGGACCTGTGGCTCAGGCAGGAGACCGCAAGTGAAGGGCGATCAACGAGTCATCGAGCTGCTCAACGAGGCGCTCCAGAACGAGCTGACCGCGGTTAATCAATACTGGCTGCACTACCGAATGCTCGACAATTGGGGCTTCAAGAAGCTCGCCGAGTTCGAGCGGCACGAATCGATCGACGAGATGAAGCATGCCGACCGGCTCGCCGAGCGCGTGCTGTTCCTCGACGGCCTGCCCAACTTCCAGGCGCTTGGGCGGCTTCGCATCGGCCAGAGCGTCGAGGAGATCCTGCGCGCCGACCTCGAGCTGGAGATGGAAGCGCTGGGCCAGCTCAAGGGCGCCATCGCCCATTGCGAGACGGTCCGCGACTATGTCACCCGCGACCTCTTCGCCGAAATCCTCAAGAACGAGGAAGAGCATGTCGACACGCTCGAGCAGCAACTCCAGCTGATTAAGACGGTGGGCATCCAGAACTACTCGCAGTCGCAGGCCGGCACCTCCGAACACTGAGCGGCAGCGCCGCCCTTGGTCGAAAAGCCGATGGACTAGGCGTATTAGGTGAGTATAACACCCTTCATTCGCGGAGGGGCTCATGGCGACAATTCCGGCAGGGGCGCGCTCCACGCGCATCGTCACGCTCGACATCGTCCGCGGCGTTGCCGTGATGGGCATATTGGCGATGAACATCATCGCCTTCGCCATGCCATTCCAGGCCTATTTCAACCCGACGGCATTCGGTGAGGACAGTATCGCCGACCATGTGTCGTGGCTGTTCAGCTTCGTCTTCGTCGACGGCAAGATGCGCGGTTTGTTCTCGCTGCTGTTCGGGGCCTCGATGCTGCTCGTGATCGAGCGCGCCGAAGCGAGCGGCGAGCGTCCCCGGTCGGTCCATTTCCGGCGCATGTTCTGGCTGCTCCTGTTCGGGCTGCTGCACCTCTATTTCATCTGGTTCGGCGATATCCTCGCCCTCTACGCGCTGGTTGGGATGATCGCCTGGCGATTCCGCCGGATGACGACCCGCAAGCTCATCGGCTGGGGCATCGCGTTCGTTGCCATCCAGTTCCTGATCTTCGCGGGGTTGTCGGTCGGCGCTCACTTCCTGCAGCAGGCGGCCTCCCAGCCGGGTGCCGAGGCCGATGTCGTCGAGCAGTGGCAGGCGTTGCAAGGCAAGTTCGGGCCGCTGTCCGGCCAGCCGTTGAACGAGAAACTGGCCCTGTTCCAGGGCGCCTATAGCGGTATCACCGAAAGCCGCATCGATCGCCACGGACTGGCGCCGATCATCGCGCTGATGATGATGGGCTGGGAAACGCTCGGCTTTTTCCTGTTCGGCATGGCCGCCTTCAAGAGCGGCTTCCTGACCGGCGACTGGGCGCCAGAGCGTTATCGCAAATGGGCGCTGGTCGGCTTGGGCGTCGGTATTCCGGCCTATCTTGTCCTGGCATGGCTGGTCGCCCGCGACGACTTCGCGGTGCCGACAGTGCTCGCGGTGGTCATGGCGGCGACGATCCCGTTCCGCCCGGCGATGATCGTCGGCTACGCGGCGCTGATCATCCTCGCGACCCGCCGCGGCGGCTGGCTGGTGGACCGCATCGCCGCTGCGGGCCGAGCCGCCTTCACCAATTACCTCGGCACCAGCATCATCATGACCAGCCTGTTCTACGGCTATGGCGCCGGCCTATACGGCCAGCTCGGCCGCGCCGAGCTATGGCTGGTGGTGATCGCGATGTGGGTGGTGATGCTCGCCTGGTCGAAGCCCTGGCTCGATCGCTTCGCTTACGGCCCGTTCGAATGGGCGTGGCGAAGCCTGGCGCGGTGGCGGCCGCAGCCGATGCGCAAGCCGCGGGCCGCCGATGTGGTTCCTGCCGGCACCTGAATGGCGACGAGTGCCGCCACGTCCGAGCGGCTGATCACGCTCGACCTTGTCCGCGGTATCGCCGTGATGGGCATCTTCTCGGTCAATGTCGTCGGCATGGCGATGATCCAGAGCGCCTATTTCACGCCGTCGCTCTATGGATTCGACGGGCTTGGCGACAAGCTGACCTACGCCGCCAACTTCCTGCTGATCGACGGCAAGATGCGCTCGCTCTTCTCGATCATCTTCGGCGCCTCGACGTTGCTGGTGATCGACCGCGCAGGCGCCGCCGGGCGGTCGCCCGCGACCACCCATTTCGCGCGAATGGCGGCGCTGCTGCTGTTCGGCCTCGCGCATTTCTATTTGCTTTGGTGGGGCGATATCCTCGCCCAGTACGCGCTGATCGGAATGGTCGCCTTTATGTTCCGCAAGCTGCGCACCCGGGCGCTGCTGACATGGGGCGTCGCCTTGCTGCTGCTGCATTCGGTGCCGTCCGCCGTCTTCTCCACGACCGAGCTGCGCGCTCAGGAAACGCAACGCTCCGGCGAGGTAAGCAAGCCGCAGTCGCTGTCCCCGCAACTGCTTGCCGAGGACGCGGCTGCGCATGAGACGATCGCTGCCCATACCCTGCACTCGCTGTCCGAATATCCCTCGCGTCCATTCACGCTGGCGCTGGCGCTGCTGGTCGAAACGCTCGGCCTGATGCTGCTTGGAATGGCCGCATACAGGTCCCGCTTCCTCGCCGGTGAGTGGGACGACCGCAGTTACCGGCAGGTCGCGATCTGGGGCATCGGTTCGGGACTGCTAGTGGCGGCGGTCAGCCTCTATCTGGTCGTGCAATCGGGGTTTGCACCGGCCTATTTCAACGCCGCGCGCAACGGTTGGACAGTGCCGCTGCGAGCGCCAATGGCGCTCGGCTACGCGGCTCTGACCATCATGCTGTTCCGCCGCCCGAGCGCTCTCCGAGACCGGTTCGCAGCCGTCGGCCGCGCCGCCTTTACCAACTATCTCGGCTGTACCCTGATCGGCGTGGCGGTCTTCTTTGGTTTCGCCGGCGACCTTTATGGCGACGTGTCGCGCGGGCAGGCATGGCTGCTGGTGCCGCCGGTGTGGGCGCTGATGCTGCTGTGGTCGAAGCCCTGGCTCGACCGCTTCAACTACGGCCCGTTCGAATGGGCGTGGCGAAGCCTTGCCCGCGGGCAGCTGCAGCCGATGCGCCGAAGCAGTTAGATCTGGCCGAAATCCTGGTTGCCGACCTTTCGGCCGAAACCGTTCGGCGTCGGGCGGGCGCGCGAGATCAAGGGGTTGGTTGCCTGGTCGAACAGTTCGACGGTGCGGCCGAACAGCTGGCGGAGTTGGACGACGTCGCTGATCAGCTCGTCGGGGAAGCGGCGGGATTCGAGGCAGAAACGGGCGGTGCTCTCGATCAGCTCGGCGATCGCCGCCAGCGGTTCGGCGCCAAGCTGGCGGGCCTCGCCCTTCAACGTATGCGCCGGAAGCACCAACGCGGCGGTGTTCTGCTCGCGCATCGCGGATTCGATCTGGGTCAGCGACTTGGCCCCGTCCTCGCGAAAATAGCTGAGAATCCGGATGAACCCGGCGCCAAGCTCCTTGCGGCTGCGCTCGAAATGCGCCCAGTCGACGATGTCGGGCTCGTCGCTCACTTGGCTCTCCTGCAAGGCGCCGGCGGGTGCCGGTGCGTGATCCACGCCCCACAGGTAGCTCCGAAAGTGTAAAATTAGGCTTATCGCCGACGCTTATCGGTCCCCGTCGCTTTTGCTGTCGAACGGGTTCTTCGACGCCCGCATCGACATTCGCAGCGGCACCGGCCCCAATCCGACATCGCGGCGAAGCGAATTGAGCAGGTAGCGGCGATAGCTTTCCGGCAACTGATCGACCCGAGAGCCGAACACGACGAAGGTCGGTGGCCGCGACTTGATCTGGGTGATGTAGCGAAGCTTGATCCGCTTGCCGCCGGGCGCCGGCGGCGGATTGGTTTCGACCGCTCGGCTGAACCAGCGGTTGAGCTCGCCGGTGGTGATCCGCCGCGACCATTGCTCGCGAAGCTCGAAGGCGGCGCCGAGCAGCGCGTCGATGCCCTTGCCGGTTTTCGCCGAAACGGTGAGCACCGGCACGCCCTTCAACTGCGACAGTCCGTCCTCAAGCGCGGCCTTGACGCCGTTGAACAGCCCGGAAGCATTGTCGGCGATATCCCATTTGTTGATCGCGATGATCAGTGCCCGCCCCTCCTCGATGACGCTGTCGGCGATCCGCAGGTCCTGCGATTCGAGACCGCGCGAGGCGTCGAGCAGGAGCACGACGACTTCGGCCTGGTCGATCGCTCGGCGCGCATCTGCGGTGGAGAGCCATTCGAGCTTGTCGACGACCTTGGCACGCTTGCGCAGGCCGGCGGTGTCGACCAGCCGCACCGCCTGACCGTTCCAGTCGAGGTCCATGGTGATCGAATCGCGGGTGATCCCGGCTTCGGGCCCGGTGATCATTCGCTCCTCGCCGAGCATCCGGTTGACTAACGTCGACTTGCCGGCGTTGGGACGGCCGACGATCGCCAGCTTGAGCGGACCGCCTTCCTCCGCTTCTTCCGGCGCCTCCCCTTCCTCCTCGCGCTCGACGAATGGGCGCAGCGCATCGAACAGGTCGACGACGCCCTCACCGTGCTCGGCGCTGACCGCGATCGGCTCGCCGAGGCCGAGCGAGTAAGCGTCGAGCAGCCCGCCCCGTGCCGCGTTGCTCTCCGCCTTGTTGCCGACGAGCACGATCGGCGTGTCCTCCGCCCGTAGCCAGCGGCCGATTTCGGCGTCCATCGGAGTGACGCCTTCGCGGGCGTCGATCAGGAACAGAGCGACGTCGGCGTCACGCACCGCGGCCTGGGTCTGCTGGCGCATCCGCCCCGGCAGGCTCGCCGCGTCCTCGTCCTCATAGCCGGCGGTGTCGACCACCCGGAACTCGAGGCCGAGCAGCGACGCTTCGCCCTCGCGGCGGTCGCGGGTCACTCCCGGCCGGTCGTCGACCAGCGCCAGGCGCTTGCCGACGAGCCGGTTGAACAGGGTCGATTTGCCGACGTTGGGCCGGCCGACGATGGCGATGGTTGGTTGCGGCATGTCCCGGCCTCTCTACGGCCCCGCCGCCGCCCGTCCAGTGCCGGCGCCCCAAGTGCGGCTGGCCCGGCTTAGCGGAAGGCGTGCAGCCGCCCGTCGTCGTCGAGCACGTAGAGCGTCGAGTTGGCGACCACCGGCGGCAGGCTGACGGGCGCCCCGACGCTGGTCCCGCCGAGCAAAGTCCCGGTGCGCGGATCGAGGAACATCAGCTGCCCGGTGGTGCGGGTCAGAACCAGCCGGTTGCCGGCGAGGACGGGCCCGGAATAGCTGATCTGCCCGGTCTTGCGCTTCTGGTTGCGGAACGCCTGGAGTTGGCTGATCCAGCGGATCTTGCCGGTGGCGCGGGAGACCGCGATCACCTTGGCGTCGTCGGTGACCGCGAACGCCCATTCGCCGACGACCCAGGGCGTCGAGATTCCGGCGACGTTGAGCTCCCACATGCGCTGGCCGCTGATCAGCTCCAGCGCGACCATCCTTCCGCCCTGGCCGATCGCGATCACCTGGCCGCTGTCGATCACCGGATCGGCGTCGATGTCGGACAGCGTCGAGACGCTGGTGCGGATGCTGGTGCGGGCCAGCGCGTCCTGCCACACGGACCGCCCGTTCTCGTAGCGATAGGCGTTGAGCTCACCCGAAGAAAAGCCGGCGACCAAGGTCCCTTGCGCAAAGGCCGGGGAAGCGGTGCCGAACACACCGGCGATCTCCAGCGAGGCAGCCTGGGACCAGCTGGTCGCGCCATTGGCAGTCTTGAGCGAATAGATCTGATTGTCCTGGCTCATCACGTACACGGCGTCGCCGGCGACCGTCGGCGAGCCGCGAAGCGGGCCGCCGGGGCGGACCTGCCAGACAAGTGCACCACTGGCAGCGTCGATCGCGGCAACGAAGCCGAGGCCATTGGTCGCGTAGACGCGCCCGTTGGCATAAGCGACGCCGCCGCCGAACAGCGAGGAGGAATTGCCCTTCTCGCGGCCGAACGGCGCCTGCCAGACGAGCGCCCCGTTACGGGCATCGAACGCGCGCACCGTGGCAGTGGTGTCGATGGTAAAGACTCGGCCGCCGCCAATGACCGGCGGCGAGCCGAGGCGCGCGGTCAGGCTCGTGCCGCGGCCGATTGCGACCGACCAGACGCGGGTCAGTGCGCCGGGCAGCGCGAGATGACCCATCGACTTGGCGGCATTGCCGCCGGACTGCGCCCATTCCGCGTTGGCGACCGGGGCTGGAAGCGTGACCGGCAGTGCCGCGCTCGCCGGGTCGATCACCACGTCGATTTCGTTGGTCAGAACGGAAATCCGTTCACCGAGCACCGGAGTCACCGGCCTGCCCTTTTTCAACAGGCTGCAGCCGCTTCCGGCAAGCGCCGCGGCGACCATGATGGCCAGCTTCGATCGGGTAAGTTGCATCGATTATTCCTGCTTATTGGGGGCGGCGGGCGGCGCCGTTGCATCGACACCCAGCGTTCCGGCGATCTGCGTTGCTCGGCTGCGCAGCGTTTCCGGCACCGCGCGGTCGGCCGAAATCGCCGCGAACAGCCGTGCCGCCGGCTGCTTCTGGCCCTGTTTCAGATAGGCCATCGCGGTCAGTTCGCCGGCTGCTCCGAACCACGGCTCGCCAGCCTTGGCCAGCGGCTGCATCCGCGCGATCACCTCTTCCGGCTTGATTGAGTCGAACTCCAGCGCCGTCGCCCGGACCAGGCCAAGCTGCTGGTAGGTTTCCGGCATGTCTCCGTTCGACAGCGCCTTGTATTTCGCAAGTGCCGTCCGCCGGTCGTTGGCCTCAAGAGCAATCGCCGCCTGAGTGAGCAGCGCTGATGCGCGAACGATGTCGTTATCGGCGTTTTCCAACGCCTGCAGCCGCGGCTTGGCAGTATTGAGCCGGCCGCCGCCGATGTCGGTGAAGATCGCCGACAATTCCTCGGACTTGCCCGCCGCGTCCTGCTTTTGCCGGTCCTGCCAGTAAAGCCAGCCGGCAATGGCAAGAAGGAACAGCACGACTCCGGCGATCAGCCACTTGCCGTAGCTTTTCGCGAAGTCGTTCATCTGGTCGCGCCGGAGGTTCTCGTCGACCTCTCTTAGGAACGAGTCGTTCGGGGTATCGGGCGTCAGTGCCAAAAGTGTGCCTCAGCAACCAAGGAAAGTGCGTGCCGGCGCTTGCCTTCCCCACCGCAGGTGAACGCAAGCTGGCGCCGCTCGCTCTAGCCGCGCGCCGGAAAAAAGGGAAACAGCGATTGCGCCGCTCGCCAAGCGCCAGGCGCCGGGTCCTTGCCGCTACCGCTTGCCGCGAGAAAGCTCGGCGACCTCAAGAACACCGTTCTTGTTGACGTCGTACATCGCGAATCGCCGGGCTGCTGCCCGGGAGAACTCATCGACAGTGACCGAACCGCTCATGTCGACATCGGTCATCGCCACCGGCTGGGGAACGCTCGAGCCGCCGTACGACATGCCCGACAGTCCCCCACCGGACACGCTGAGCTGCGGACCGGTCATCCCTCCCGGGAGCCCCGCCAGGCCGCGGCGAGGGTTCGCCGGGCCGCTTAAATCGCCCACTGCTTTGCCACCGCGATCCTTCGAGCCAGAGCCGACCGGACGAGCGCCCGCGGCGGCCCTGAGGCGGGCGGGAGCGATCTCCTCCTCGTACCGAGTCATTTCATAGCCGCCGACGCGCCCGTCGCCGTCGACGTCGAGCGTCTTGAAGAAACGATCCGCGTCGACCGTCAGCTCAGCGAGGCTCACCGAGCCGCTCCTGTCGGTGTCTGCCTTGGCGACCCACAAGGCGAGCGGCGACTGGCCGGCGGGAGCGATGAACGGCTCCCCCATCAGGCTCAAGTAGACCGAGCTGTGCGCCGACTGCGCCGATGCCGGCTGAGCGGCAAGCGCGGCAGCAACCAGGGTCAGCAGGCTGACTGCAAGGGTGACGCGCATCGTTGGGGTCAGCTGCTCGTGCCGATTTCGCGCAGCTTGAAGCTGACCAGCGCAGTGCCGTAATGGCATTCGAACGTGCGCCGCCGCTGCTGCGCGTCGGTTGTCGATCCCCACACGATCAGCCGGTCGGATCGGCGCTGTTCGACATCGATGATGTGAACCGAGCCATGTTGGGCGGCGCGCTGTGCGCACGCCTGTTTGGCCGCCGGCTTGAGGTGCGCATTGCTCGTCCCGTCCCCTGCGGGGATGTATTGGGCGAGTTGCGCCGCGGCCATGGCGGCTTGGAGAGCGCAGCCGCCAAGCGCGGGAGTCGCGAGAAGAATCAGCGACAGGGCAATTTTTTGTTTCATCCCTTAGGCTTATACGTCTCGTCCGCGCTTGGGAAGGCCCGCGTGCGGACTTCATCGGCATAACTCGCGGCCGCCGCGCCGATGCGGGTCGCGAGATCGTCATAGCGTTTGACGAACCGCGGGGTGCGCTCGAACAGGCCGAGCATGTCTTCGGTCACCAGCACCTGGCCGTCGCACTGGCTGGAGGCGCCGATGCCGATCACCGGCACCGCCACTTCTTTGGCAGCGCGGGTCGCCAGGTCCTCCATCACCCCCTCGACGACGAGAGTGAAGGCCCCGGCATCGGCGACCGCTCGAGCATCGGCGAGGATCTTGTCGGCCTCGGCCTCGCCGCGGCCGCGCACCCCGTAGCCGCCGAGCACGTTGACCGCCTGCGGGGTCAGGCCGACGTGGCCGATCACCGGAATCCCTCGTGCGGTGAGGAACGCGATCGTCTCCGCCATCGCCTCGCCGCCCTCGAGCTTGACCGCCGCGCAGCCGGTTTCCTTGAGGATCCGGGCGGCGCTGGCGAACGCCGCTTGCGGCGAGGCCTCGTAGCTTCCGAACGGCATGTCGACGGCGACCAGCGCGTGCCAGCTGCCGCGCACCACCGCCGCGCCGTGCGCGCACATCATCTCCACGGTGACGGGGATGGTCGACGGCAGGCCGTAGATAACCTGGCCAAGACTGTCGCCGACCAGCAGCATGTCGCAATGCGGGTCGAGCAATTGCGCCATCCGCATCGTGTAGGCGGTGAGCATGACGATCGGCTGCTCGGTCGCTCCGCCTTGCTTGCGCTCGCGGATGGCGGGCACGGTCATGCGCTTGCCGGGGACCGGCGACGGAGTCGCCCGGCTGGTTCCGCTGTCGATGGTGAAGGTCGACATCGGCGCCCCTTAGCGCCGCGCCCTCAGCGCAGCCACCCCCGCTGCTGCGAATGACGGGCGAACCAGAAGATCGTCCAGGTGATCGCGGTGACGATCACCGCCGCGACGACATCGTTGGTGGTGGCGTTGTCGCGGACTCCGGGGACCACCGCCAGCGGCAGGAAAGTGAAGACGACGCCGATCAGCGAAACCAGCAGCAGCGGCTGCGCCAGCTTGCGGCGCAACACCAGCATGATCGCGCCGGCAAGGCCGACCCAGACCGCAATGCCGTAGGCCGCGATCATCCACGTCGGCCGCGCCAGGGCCGCCGCCCGCTGGTCAACCGGAAGCGATCCCGGGTCGGCCGTGACTTCGAGCAGATAGCCGCCGCACCCGACCAGCATGAATAGCACCGATGCAATCGCGGCAACCATGTACCAGCGCGCAATCGGCTCCGGCGCGTAAGCTTCGTTCGTCATCTCTTGTCTCCCCCTGTGTCGGGAGAGAATAGCCAAGTCCGCCGCGCTCGCCAGCTTAAACATTAGCGGTGGATCACGGCGTCCGTGACTTTCGTGCGGCGATCCTCCACTGGCGCCGCTGAAACGGACCGCGCGTGGCTTATACCGTCAAAGAAATCTTCCGGACCTTGCAGGGTGAGGGCCGCCACAGCGGCCGTCCGGCGGTCTTCTGCCGCTTTGCCGGATGCAATCTGTGGTCCGGCCGCGAGCAGGACCGCGCCACCGCCGTATGCACATTTTGCGATACCGATTTCGTCGGGACATCGGGCGTAGGCGGCGGCCGATTCCAATCGGCGTACGACCTTGTCGCGGCAGTGAGCGCCTCTTGGGGGCAAGGCCGCGAGCGGCGCTTCGTCGTTCTCACCGGCGGCGAACCGATGCTGCAGACCGATGCGATCCTGGTCGACGAGCTCCACGGCGCCGGCTTCGAAATCGCAGTCGAGACCAACGGCACGCTGGAAGCCGTCGCCGGGGTCGACTGGATCTGCGTCAGCCCCAAGGCCGGAGCGCCGCTGGTCCAGCGTAACGGGAACGAG
>JACCSV010000035.1 GCA_013812805.1 Sphingomonas sp.
CCGGTGAAGGTCGATGTCCGGGTGCTTTCGGCGACGTCGCGCGACCTGCAGCAGGAGATCGCGGAAGGCCGCTTCCGGGAGGATCTATACTATCGGCTCAACGTCGTGCCGGTGCGACTGCCGCCGCTGCGCGAGCGGCGCGAGGACATTCCCGAGCTTGCCAACCAGTTCCTTGCCCGCTTCGCCGCCGAACGGCGGATCCCGGCTCCGAACCTGAGCGAGGAAGCGATCGCGGCGCTTCAGGCCCACGACTGGCCGGGAAACATCCGCCAGCTTCGCAACATCATCGAGCGGACCGTGATTCTTGCTCCGTGTGAGCGGGTGGAGGTGATCGAAGCGGACATGCTACCGCCCGAAGTCCTCGAGAGTCAGGGGCAGGCGGGGCCGTCGAGCCAGGCGATGATGATCATGGGCAGCCCACTTCGCGAAGCACGGGAATCGTTCGAGCGGGAATATCTCAAAATCCAGATCAGGCGCTTTTCCGGCAACATCTCCCGCACCGCGTCGTTCATCGGCATGGAACGCTCGGCTCTGCACCGCAAGCTCAAGGCCCTGGGCATCGGTGACAAGCGCGACGACGAGTAGAAAGCGTAAAACAAATATGCCCGACAAGCCGCTAAGCCTGCAGGACAATTTCCTGAACAGTGCGCGTAAGAGCAAGCTGCCGCTGACCATCTTTTTGATGAAGGGCGTGAAGCTCCAGGGGGTAATCACCTGGTTCGACACGTTCTCGGTCCTGCTCCGCCGCGACGGCCGGTCGCAACTGGTCTACAAGCATTCGATCTCGACGATTGTCGCTGGCAAGCCTTTTGCCCCTCCTCCGCCGGCAGAGGAGGGGGGGCGGCAATCTCTTCAGGAAGTCTTCCTTTCCGCTGCCGCCCGCGACGGGCAGTCGATGGCGGTGTTCCTGGTCAACGGCGTGATGCTGCAGGGAAGCGTCGTCGCCCACGATCAATTCTCGGTGTTGCTGGAGCGCGGCGGCCAGGCACAGCTGGTCTACAAGCATGCAATCTCTACGCTTCAGCCCGAGGAACCGCTGGCGCTTGGGGGCGAGCCTGAGGACGCCGAACCCGTGGAGGAGGGATCGTGACGGTCGCCGACGCGCCCGAAGCCAATGACGTCACTCGCGGCGAACGCGCGGTGGTGATCGGGGTCGAGCGCGGCGGCAATGCCAATGGCCGCAGCAGCGAGGCGCGGCTCGACGAAGCCGCCGGCCTTGCCGAGGCAATCGGAATTTCGGTCGTCGGGCGCAAGGCGTTCAGGCTTCGTAGCCCGCGTGCCGCCACTCTGCTCGGCAAGGGGCAGGTCAGCGAGATCGGCGACATCGCTCGCGAGCATGAGGCGGGGCTGACGATCGTCGATGCGCAGCTGACCCCGGTGCAGCAGAAATCGCTGGAGGAGGAGACCAAGACCAAGGTCATCGACCGCACCAGCCTAATCCTCGAGATCTTCGGTGAGCGCGCGGCGACCGCCGAGGGGCGGCTACAAGTCGAGCTTGCCCACCTCGATTATCAGGCGGGCCGGCTGGTGCGCAGCTGGACCCACCTCGAGCGGCAGCGCGGCGGTTTCGGCTTCCTCGGCGGCCCCGGCGAGACCCAGATCGAGGCCGATCGCCGGCTGATCCGCGACCGCATGGCGCGAATTCGCCGCGAGCTCGAGCAAGTCACCCGCACTCGCACCCTGCACCGCGATCGCCGCCAGCGGGCGCCGTGGCCGGTGATTGCGCTGGTCGGGTATACGAATGCCGGAAAATCAACGCTTTTCAATCATCTGACCGGCGAGGACGTGGTTGCGGAGGACATGCTGTTCGCGACCCTCGACCCGACCATGCGCGAGATAAAACTGCCCGGCTTCGACAAGGCGATCCTGTCGGACACCGTCGGCTTCGTTTCCGATTTGCCGACGCAGTTGGTCGCTGCTTTTCGAGCGACGCTGGAGGAGGTGGCGTCGGCCAACCTGCTGATCCACGTCCGCGACATTTCGCACCCGGACAGCGACGCCCAGAAAAGCGATGTCGACGATGTGCTGGCGCAGCTTGGAGTCGGCAAGGACGAGGAGGGGACCCCGCCGCTGATCGAAGCCTGGAACAAGGTCGACCTGCTGGGGCCTGACGACCGTGAGGCGGTGACCGCGGAAGCGGTGCGGCGCGAAGGCGTAGTTCCGATCTCGGCGGCGACCGGCTTCGGGCTCGATCAGTTGGACATGATGATGTCGGAACGGCTTCAAAGCGGTACCAAGCTTCATCAGGTGCGGCTGTCGGTCAGCGATGGACAGAAGATTGCCTGGCTGCATGCGCGCGGCGACGTGGTCGACCAGCGCAGCGACGACGACGACGTGCACCTCGCGGTGCGGCTGTCAACGGAGAATTGGGCGCGGTTCCAGGCGCTTCAGTCCGCCTGACGAGCCTTGGCTTCGGCCCAGAGCCGCTCTTTCTCGTCCAGGCTCAGGGCGTCGAACCCGGGAGCTTTCTCGATCGCCCGGAAGCGGCCCTCGAATTTGCGGTTGGCTTTTCGCAAAGCATCTTCCGGATTGATGTTGAGGTGACGTGCGAGGTTGACGACCGCGAATAGAAGGTCGCCGAGCTCTTCTTCGCGGCGTTCGCGGTCATCCTCGGCATCGAGCTCGGCGAGCTCTTCGTCGATCTTGGCACGGGCGCCCGACGGGTCGGGCCAATCGAATCCGGTGCTTGCGGCACGGCGTTGCAGCTTTGCCGCCCGGTCGAGGGCCGGAAGCGCCTGAGCGACACCGGCAAGGGCGCTGTCGTCAGCGTTTTGCTTGCGCTCCGCGGCCTTGATCGCGTCCCAGCCCGGGCTCTCGGCCGCTCCGCCGAAGATATGCGGGTGGCGGCGCTCGAGCTTGTCGCAGATCCGCTGCATGACGTCATCGAGCGAGAAAAGGCCGCCTTCCTCGGCCATCTGCGCGTGGAAGACGACCTGGAGCTGCAAATCGCCGAGCTCGTCGGCAAGGGAGTCCATGTCGCCGCGCTGGATCGCGTCGGCGACCTCATAGGCTTCCTCGATGGTGTACGGCGCAATGCTGGCGAAACTTTGCTGCAGATCCCACTCGCAGCCGCGTTGAGGATCGCGGAGCCGCCGCATGATCACCACCAGGCGCTCAAGGCTCACGGCAGGGCTCCCACGAAGAGAAATCCCCATCCATCCGATAGTCTGATAATATATATTATGTAAAGTAACGGTGACGTCACGAGACCAGCACCAGCCAGCGTCCCTCGACCCCCCACCGGTCGAGCGTCGACAGGAAATTCATCCCCAGCACGTTCAGATCCTCATTGTCGGCAACGTGCATCGCGAAGTTTCGCCGCTCGATCGTGCCGATCGACAGTTCGTCGGCGCGGCCGGTTGCCACCCGCACGAAGCCGTTGCCGGTGCGCACCACCTGGTTGCGGCTGTCCTGGACATCGATGTTCGCCTGCCGAGCGGTATAGCGGCCGATCGTCGTCATCGTCGCGCCGCTATCGACCAGGAACTTCACCGCGACGCCATCGACCTCGCCCGAAACCCAGAAATGTCCGTCGATCGCCATCGGTACCCGCATCTCGCGGCCTTGCTGA
>JACCSV010000082.1 GCA_013812805.1 Sphingomonas sp.
TGATCGACGCGGCGATGCCGGGGATGCTGCCGGTGCCCAACGGCGAGTGCATTCGTCAGGCGGTCCGCACCGGGTTGGCGCTGGACGCGAAGATCAACCGCTGGAGCCGGTTCGATCGCAAGAATTACTTCTATGCCGATCTGCCCCAAGGCTATCAGATCAGCCAGCTGTTTCACCCTTTGGTCGGCGAGGGCGAGGTCGAGGTGCTGGTCGACGAGCAGGACGAGAGCAGCGCCAAGCGCATCGGCATCGAGCGAATCCACGTCGAGCAGGACGCGGGCAAGCTGATGCACGACCAGCACGCGACCAGCTCCTACGTCGATCTCAATCGCGCCGGCGTGGCACTGATGGAGATCGTCTCGCGCCCCGACATGCGTTCTCCCGCCGAAGCAGGCGCCTATCTGCGCAAGCTGCGGGCAATCCTGCGTTACGTCGGCTCTTGCGACGGCAATATGGAGGAAGGCTCGATGCGCGCCGACGTCAACGTCAGCGTGCGGCGCCCCGGCGACGGACTGGGGACCAGGACCGAGACCAAGAACGTCAATTCGGTCCGCTTCGTGATGGCGGTGATCGAATCCGAGGCGCGGCGCCAGGTGGACCTGATCGAGGACGGTGGCACGGTCGCGCAGGAAACGCGGCTCTACGACCCCGACCGCAACACCACGCGCACGCTGCGGTCGAAGGAAGACGCCCACGACTATCGCTATTTCCCCGACCCCGACCTGCTCCCGCTGGAGCTCGAGGAGGCCTTCATCGAGGAATGCCGTGCCTCGCTGCCGGAACTGCCGGGCGCCAAGCGCAAACGCTACCAGGCGCACGCGATCACGCCGTACAATGCGTCCGTGCTGACCGCGGATGTCGAAATCGCCCGCTGGTTCGATGCGCTGCTTGAAAGCGGTGCGGAGCCCAAGGCCGCCGCCAACTGGACCGCGTCCGAGCTGTTCGGAGCGCTCAACCGGATGAACCTGACGATCGAGCAGAGCCCGGTGACTCCAGCGCAGGCGGGCGAGCTGCTCAGCCTGATCGCCGACGGCACCTTGTCGGGCACGCTTGCCAAGCAGGTGTTCGAGATCATGCTCGAAACCGGGCAGGGCGCTGGAGCGATCGTCGAGGAACGGGGCCTCAAGCAGACAAGCGACTCCGGCGCGATCGATGCGGCGGTCGATCAGGTGATCGCCGCCAACCCGGACAAGGTCGCCGAATATAAGGGCGGCAAGGCGCCGTTGTTCGGCTTCTTCGTCGGCCAGGTGATGAAGGCGATGGGCGGCAAGGCCAACCCCAAGATCGTCAACGAGCGCTTGCGCTCGAAGCTCGACTGATGCGCCGGTATGCACTCTTGGTGGCGGCGCTTGCTACAGCGACAAGCGCTGCCGCTCAGCCGCAGCCCAGGCCGCCGCGCCTGGTCGTCGTCATCTCCGTCGATCAGCTGTCGTCCGACCTGTTCGACGAATATCGCCCGCATTTCACCGGCGGCCTGGCGCGGCTGTCGCGAGGCACCGTGTTTCGCAACGGCTATCAGGGCCAATCGGCGACCGAGACCTGTCCCGGCCACTCGACGATCCTGACGGGGGCACTGCCGGCGCGAAGCGGTATCGTCGCCAACCAGTGGATCGACCAGTCGATCGCCCGCGCCGACAAGCAGGTCTATTGCGCCGAGGACGAGCGAGTGCCCGGATCGTCGTCCGACAATTATTCGGTGTCACCGGCCCACCTGAAGGTCCCGACGCTGGGCGACCTCTTGAAGCGCCACGCGCCCGGCAGCCAGAACGTCGCAATCGCCGGCAAGGATCGCTCCGCGGTGATGATGAGCGGCCATTCCGCCGACCAGCGCTGGTACTGGAAGGGACAAAGCTTCGCGACCGACCTCGCGCGGGCGCCGGTCCCGCCAAGCGTCGGCCAGGTGAACGGGGCCGTCCGCTCGATGATCGCCGCGCCCGAGCAGCCGCTCGAGCCGCCAGCTTTCTGCCGACCCAAGTCCGGCGCCATTGCCTTGCCCGACGGCAACAGCGTCGGCGGCGGCCGCTTCGCCCGATCGGCGGGCGATTCCAGCGGTTTCCGCCGCTCGCCGGCGCTGGATGGCGCGACCTTGGCGCTCGCCGGAGGCCTGATCCGCGATTCCCGGCTCGGCCAGGACGAGACCCCGGACATCCTCTCCATCGGTCTCGCCGCCACCGACTATGTCGGTCATGCTTACGGAACGCAGGGGCAGGAAATGTGCCTGCAACTGTTCTCGCTCGACCGCGACCTCGGAAGCTTCTTGCAGGCTCTCGACCAAGCGGCGTTGGATTATGCCGTCGTTCTCACTTCCGATCATGGAGCGCAGGACCTTCCGGAGCGGGCACGGGCAAGTCACCCGCAATCGGCGCGGATCGATCCGGCGCTGTCCGCCGAGGCTGTCGGCAAAGCGATTGGCGCCAAGCTCGGCCTCGCCGGTCCGGTCTTGCTGGGTGGGCTGAGCGGAGACGTCTACATCGACCGCAAGCTCTCCGCCGCGCAGCAGGCCCGCGCCAGGGCGGAAGCGGCGGCAATGTTCCGGGCTCACCCTCAGGTCGCGGCTGTCTTCACCGCCGAGGAACTGGAGCGCACTCCCATTCCAAGCGCCAGTCCCGACCGCTGGAGCTTGATTGAACGGGTCCGCGCCTCCTTTCATTCCGGTCGATCCGGGGACCTGATCGTCGTTCCCAAGGAGCGGATTACGCCGATCGACGTGCCGGAGCCCGGCTATGTCGCCACGCACGGAACGCCGTGGGATTACGACCGGCGGATACCGATCCTGTTCTGGCGCCCGGGTATGAGCGCGTCCGAGCGACCGGAAGCGGTCGGCACCGTCGACATCATGCCGACGATCGCCTCGATGATTGGAATGCCGGTTGCCACGGACGCTGTGGATGGAAGATGCTTGGAAGGCGTTCTTGAGGGCGCTTGTCCAAAATGGTAGGTTGTTGAGACACTTAAGTTTTTCTTAATGTGGCGTTCAGCACTGGACACCCACATGAACCGTGAGGCAACGTCCGCGCGCTCGCCCTGGGGAGACTGACTAAATGCGCAAAATTGCGATCGCCGCGACCATGGCGCTGGGAGTGACCACGGCTGCTTGTGTTGAGACGCGGCAATTCGCCGACCTTCAATTCACCCCGCCGCAGGGCGACTATAAGCTGCTCGTGCTCCGGCCCAACGTGAACGTGTCCGAACTGACTGCTGGCGGCGTGACGCAGCCCCGGGCGGATTGGTCCGAGCAGGCGCGGGCGAACATCACGGCAGCGCTCAGAGCCCAGCAGGCGACTCGCGGAGGCAAGATGCTTGTTGCCGGGCGTCGCGGCGCGGTCCCCGGAGTCGATGCCGACACCATTGCCGAGCTGGAGCGTCTCAATTCCATCGTCGACCAGTCGATCGTCATGCACAAATATTACGGCATTTCGCTGCCGACGAAGCGCAGGCGCGGGCTCGACTACACGCTCGGCGAAGCGGCGGTCGACCTGGGCCGGAAGACCGGCTACGATTACATGCTGTTCCTCCATGCGGAGGACAATCGCGCCTCGGCCGGCCGAACCGCGCTGCAGGTGATCGGCATTGCCGGCTGCATCGTCGGCTACTGCGCCCCGAGCGGCGGCGCCAACCAGCTTGCCTACGCGTCCCTCGTCGACCTTAAATCGGGCAACGTCGTATGGTTCAACGTGGTCCAGACCGGAAGCCAGCTTCCGGGGGTCACTTTTGGCGACATTCGAACACCGCAGGGCGCAGCCCTGATGGTCGAGCGGCTGCTTGGGCGAATGAAGCCCGGCAGGGCGGTTCGGCGGGAGCGAGCATCATGAACGGTTACGAATCTTCATTTCTTACGCGACGCGCATTGCTTGCTTCGGGTGGCGCAGCGACCGCGTCGCTGGCGACTGGGCTCGCCAGCGCCCGCATTCCGCCACACACCATGCAGCCGCTGATCGGCCCGGGGTACCGCCCGACCGACGAGGACGAGAAGGGACTGTGGCATCAGATTGAACGGCTCGAGGAAGAAATTGCCGGATCGAATCTTGTGCTCAGGGAGCCGGCGATCGAACAATATCTACGCGACCTGATGGGCAAGGTCGGCGGCCCCGCGGCCCGCGACATGCGCATCTATCTGGTCCGGGTTCCCGATTTCAACGCGGTCATGTTCCCGACCGGCTTCTCGCTCGTCTTCTCCGGCTTGCTCCTGCGCATGCGCAATGAGGCGCAGCTGGCGGGTGTCATAGCCCACGAATCGGCGCACTTCCTGCGCGCGCACATGATCCGCCAGTGGCGGGACCAGAAACGCAAGTCCGACTTGCTCGCGGTCGGTGCGATGGCCCTCGGGGTAGGTGGCGCGGGTGCTGGCGTCTACACGGGCGACATCGCCCAGCTCGCCCAGCTTGGCACGATCCTGACACTGCTTCGCTACAGCCGTATTCACGAGGCGGAGTCCGACGCCATGGGTGCTCGACTTCTGGCCGAGCAGGGCTATCCGCCACTTGAGATGGCTCTCACCTGGGAACAGTTGATCGGCGAGCTGAACCTAAGCGCCAAGTATCGGCGCAAAGCTCGCGAACGTGGCCTCTCCTTGTTCGCGACCCACCCGCTGCCGGAGAGCCGGATGAGGGATCTGCGTGCCGCGGCGGCAGAGCTCCAGGTTCCAGGTCGGGTCTACGACAACCGCCGGGCGCGCTACCTGCAGGCCATCGGGCCGATCCGGCAGATGCTGCTCGACGACCAGGTTAAGCTCAACGACCCAGGCGCGACTCAACATGTTATCAACACGCTCGCCCAGGACGGCTGGAACGGGCTGCTTCGCTTCTATGAGGGCGAGAATTGGCGCTTGCGCAACCGCCCCGGTGACGACCTTCGTGCAGCTCAGAGCTATGCTATCGCCGTCGCTTATCCCGATGCGCCGGCGGATGCATGGCGTTGGCATGGATTGTCGCTGATAAAGCAGGGCCGGCAGGCGGAAGGGCGGTCCGCGCTCACGCGCTACCTGGCACTTCAGCCCAACGCGCCCGACGCGCCGTTCATCCGCCAGATGGCCACCACCTAGTGGAGCAAGTCCCGATGAGGCCCAGAACTACCCTCCTCGTCGCGGTCGCGGCGCTTGGCCTTTCGGCCTGCTCCAGCCTTGGCGGGGGCGAGGTCTTCAACGGCCAATATTATGCGGCGACGCCGGTGCGCAGCGTCACCGTGGGCAACGCTGCCATGGCGGTGACGCCGCCCCGGACGTGGAACGAGCAACGGCGCCAGTTGCTCGCGGACATGCCCTGGATCGAAAGCTGGACTCTGAACGGGCCTCTTCTGGATGATCTGACCTTCGTGACGGCGCTTCCTGACCGCAGGGCGCTGGTGCGCCAGCAACCGAGCGATAACCGACAGGTACCGGTGTTTCGGTCGAACATGACGGCTCCGGAAATCACTTCCATGCTGGAGACGATGTTCCGTGTTCGCGCGGGAGCGGTGGACTTCTCGACGCTATCGTTAAAGCCGCGTCCGCTGATGGGCCATCCGGGTTTCCAGTGGGATTTCGAGCATCTCGACAGTGACGAATTGCGGCGCAAGGGCCGCGCGGTCGGCGCAGTGATCAACGGCCGGCTGTATGTAATCATGCTCGACGCCGCGCGGATGCATTACTACCCCGAGACAATCCGCGACTTCGAGGCGATTGTCGCGTCAGCCAGGCTTCGCGCGCGGCGCTAGCAGTCGATTGGCCGCTCAGGCGGTCGGCGAAACCGGAGTGGTCGGCGGAGCGCTCGGGCTTGCCGGCGACGGCACATCCACATCCGGCTGCATCGGCGGCGTCTCGGCTGGTGCGGTTGATGGCTGCGCCGGCTGCGATGGTGTAGGTTGCTCGGGGGGCGCGTGCGGCGGTTCAGTGGCCATGTGGGACTCCTTTCCCCCTAAACGCCGGCGTGAGCCAACCGGTTGCTCACCGCTTGCCCTGCGGCCATCATCGTTATAGGCCGCCTACCTTCGAGAAGCTCCGCGCGCGCGTGGCGGAATTGGTAGACGCGCTGGATTTAGGTTCCAGTGTCGCAAGACGTGGGGGTTCAAGTCCCTCCGCGCGCACCAACTCCACGCGCAGGGCATCCAGCGGGATGGCCGAGCATGGAGTTGCCGGCACGTAACGGACATCTACAGGATCAGGAAAAGTGGCAATCAAGACCGTCGAAACGCAAAACGAGGGGCTGAAGCGGGCATTCCTGCTGACCATCCCCGCCAAGGACATCGAGGCGCGGGTCGACCAGGAAGTTAAACGCCTTGCGCCGCAGGTCCGGATGCCGGGCTTCCGGCCGGGCAAGGTGCCGCCCAACCTGATCCGCAAGATGCACGGAGACTCGGTGCAGCGCGACGCTTTGAGCGGGGCAGTCCAGCAGGGCGTGCAGCAATTGCTCGCGGAGCAGAAATTGCGCCCGGCAATGCAGCCCGAAGTCGAGCTGGACCAGCGATATCAGCCGGGCAAGGACGCCGAGGTGACCGTTCGCCTGGAGGCACTCCCTGAAGTGCCGACCCCGAATATCGATGGCCTCGAACTCGAGCGTCTGACCGTCGACCCGGAGCAGGGAGCAGTCGACGAGCAGTTGCAGCGTCTGGTCGAGTCCAACAAGAGCTGGACCGACGCGCCGAAAGGTCATTCGGCGCGGCAGGGCGACCTCGTCGTCGTCGATTTCGAAGGCCGCGTGAAGGGCGAGCTGTTCGAAGGCGGCAAGGGCGAGGCCCTGTCGATCGAGCTTGGCTCGGGGCGCCTGATCCCCGGCTTCGAAGACCAGCTCGTCGGCACCAGGGCCGGGGATTCGCGCGAAGTGAAGGTAACCTTCCCCAAGGATTATCCGACGGCCTCGCTGCAGGGCAAAGCGGCGGTGTTCGACGTCTCCGTCAAGGGGGTCAAAATCACCGGCGAGGCCAAGGCGGACGATGACTTTGCAAAGTCACTCGGTCTCAGTGACCTCGACCAGCTGCGCGGGCTGCTTCGCGATCAGCTCAGCCAGGAGCTGAACGGGCTTACTCGCACCCACATGAAGCGTCGCCTGCTCGACCAGCTGGCCGAGCGTAGCGACTTTCCGGTGCCTGCCTCGATGGTCGAAGCCGAGTTCGAGGCGATCATGCAGCAGCTTCGCCACGAGGCGGGGCATGAAGCCGACCCGCAAGCCGCGCTCGCCGAGATTGACGGCGATGCCGATGAATATCGAAAGATTGCCGAGCGCCGCGTGCGCCTTGGCCTCGTGCTTTCGGAAATCGGCGCTGCCAACGGAATCGAAGTCACCCAGACCGAGATGAACCAGCTGATCGCCCAGGCCGCCTCGCAATATCAGCCCAAGGACCGCGACCGGTTCATCCAGTATGTCCAGCAGGAGCCGTCGGCGGCCGCCCAGCTGCGCGCTCCGCTCTACGAGGACAAGGTCGTCGACTTCCTGTTCTCAAAGGCGACGATCACCGAGCGGACCGCAACCCGCGAACAGCTGGAAGCGGATCTCGAGAGCGAAGAAGGGCATGTTCATGGCCCCGACTGCGGCCACGACCACGCCCCTGCGCCGAAGGCCAAGGGCAAGGCCAAGAAGGTCGAAGCCAAGCGAAAGCCGGCTCCGGGCAAGGTCAAGCTGACTCCCGATGCGGACGAATCGCCCAAGCCCGCCAAGCCGCTTAAGAACGAGCCCGCCAACAAGGCGGCTGCGGCAAAGGCGCAAAAAGCACCGGCCAAACCTGCCGCCAAGACGCCGGCGAAGAAAGCGAAGTAGCGTTCGTTGGGCTCCGCGGGGAGAATGGTCACGTCAGCCCAGCCGCGGATCGCCGTTCTCCTGCCGTGTTATAACGAGGAAGCCACGATCGGCGCGACGGTAGCCGGATTCCGCGAAGCGCTGCCGCATGCCGTCGTCCATGTTTACGACAACAACAGCAGCGACCGCACCTGCGCCATTGCCGCCGAGGCGGGGGCGGTCGTCCGGACCGAACGCCAGCAGGGCAAGGGTCACGTCGTGCGCAGGATGTTCGCCGACATCGACGCCGACGTCTACATCATGGCCGATGGCGACCTGACGTACGATCCGGCCTCGGCGTCGGCGATGATCGGCCTTCTTGTCGCCGACCAGCTCGACATGGTCGTGGGCATCCGCAAGCACGACGCGGCCGAGGCCTATCGCGGCGGCCATGTCATCGGCAACCGGGTTTTCACCAGCCTTCTTGCCGGGCTGTTCGGAAGAAGTTTCAGTGATATTTTCTCAGGTTACCGGGTGTTTTCTCGACGGTTTGTGAAGAGTTTCCCGGTGCTTTCCTCGGGCTTCGAGATCGAAACCGAGATGAGCGTCCACGCGCTGGAATTGCGGATGCCGGTCGGTCAGGTCGAGACGCGTTACCTGGCCCGGCCGGAAGGATCGGACTCCAAGCTTTCGACCTTCCGCGACGGCTGGCGGATCCTCAAGACAATCGCGACGCTGTATCGCCTCGAGCGGCCGGTGCTTTTCTTCGGGACGATCGGGGCGTTGCTGATGATCGCGGCTCTGATCCTGTCGATCCCACTGATCGTCACGTACGCAGAAACCGGGCTGGTCCCGCGTTTCCCGACCGCAATTCTGGTCACCGGCATGGTGATCGTCGCGGTCCTGTGCTTCTTTGCCGGGCTGATCCTCGATACCGTCACTCGCGGCCGGCGGGAAATGCGGCGGCTGGCCTATTTGTCCCTTGGGGGACCGGCGGCGCCCGCCGCTTGAACCTTTCGCGCTTCCGCCCGATGTAGGCGCCACCTGAGCTAGAGGACCAAACATTTCCATGGATCACCAAGACATCGTCTCCGGCCTCGTCCCGATCGTCATCGAGCAGTCGAACCGGGGCGAGCGCAGCTTCGACATCTATTCGCGGCTGCTGCGCGAGCGGATCGTCTTCATCACCGGAGCGATCGAGGATCACATGGCCTCGCTGATCACCGCCCAATTGCTCTTCCTCGAGTCCGAGAACCCGAAGAAGGACATCTTCATGTACATCAATTCGCCGGGCGGCGTGGTCACCTCCGGCCTCGCGATCCACGATACGATGCAGTACATCCGGCCCAAGATCAGCACCGTCTGCATCGGGCAGGCGGCATCGATGGGAAGCTTCCTGCTTGCCGCCGGTGAACCGGGAATGCGCGTCGCGCTGACCAACAGCCGGATCATGGTCCACCAGCCCTCCGGCGGCGCCCAGGGCATGGCCGCCGACATCGAAATTCAGGCGCGCGAAATCCTGCGGATGCGCAGCCGCCTCAATTCGCTTTATTCGAAATATACCGGCCAGCCGATCGAAGCGATCGAAGCGGCCATGGATCGCGACAAGTTCATGGAGGCCGACGAGGCCAAGACCTTCGGAATCATCGACGAAGTCTTCGAAAGCCGGCCCAAGCAGGGCGAGGATGCCGGCACCGGCGCGGGCGACGTCATCCCTACGTGAACCGCGCACTTCCTGCCTTGTGGGGTGCCTAAGCCATATCCATATTCGGGACGATCAGCTGCGTCGGGAGGGGCTCCGTTAACCGAAGCCCAAGCTTGCGCGTGTCATAAATCCGGCTAGCGTGGTCGGTGTTGAGCTTTATTGCCCCGCCAGCGTAGGGCCAGGGATACAAGGGATTCGATGACAAAGCTTTCGGGCAGCGACGGCAAGAGCACCCTCTATTGCTCCTTCTGCGGGAAGTCGCAGCACGAGGTGCGCAAGCTCATTGCCGGACCGACCGTGTTCATCTGCGATGAGTGCGTCGAGCTGTGCAACGACATCATCCGCGAGGAATCCAAGTCGGCGCTGGTCAAGACCCGCGACGGGGTCCCGACGCCGGCCGAAATCTGCAAGGTGCTCGACGATTATGTAATCGGGCAGCCCCGCGCCAAGCGGGTGCTCTCGGTCGCCGTCCACAATCACTACAAGCGGCTGAACCACGGCGCCAAGACCGGCACCGAGGTCGAGCTCGCCAAGTCCAACATCCTGCTGATCGGCCCGACCGGTTGCGGCAAGACGCTGCTAGCGCAAACGCTGGCGCGGATCCTCGACGTGCCTTTCACCATGGCCGACGCGACGACTTTGACCGAAGCGGGCTACGTCGGCGAGGACGTCGAGAACATCATCCTAAAGCTGCTGCAGGCGTCCGACTATAACGTCGAAAAGGCGCAGCGCGGGATCGTCTACATCGACGAGATCGACAAGATCAGCCGCAAGTCCGACAATCCCTCGATTACCCGCGACGTGTCGGGCGAGGGCGTCCAGCAGGCGCTGCTCAAGCTGATGGAAGGCACCACCGCCTCCGTCCCGCCGCAGGGCGGCCGCAAGCATCCGCAGCAGGAATTCCTGCAGGTCGACACGACCAACATCCTGTTTATCTGCGGCGGCGCCTTTGCCGGCCTCGAAAAGATCATCTCCGACCGGATGCAGGGCAAGTCGATGGGCTTTGGCGCCATCGTCGTCGCGCCTGATGAGCGCAAGACTGGCGAAGTGCTCAAGCATTGCGAGCCCGAGGATTTGCTCAAGTTCGGCTTGATCCCCGAGTTCATCGGCCGGCTGCCGGTGATCGCCACGCTCGACGACCTCGACGAGGCGGCGCTGATCAAGATCCTGGTCGAGCCGAAGAACGCGCTGGTCAAGCAGTACGCCAAGCTGTTCGACATGGAAGACGTCGAGCTGGAGTTTACGGACGAGGCCCTGGCCGGCGTCGCCCGCCGGGCGATCGACCGCAAGACCGGGGCTCGCGGTCTGCGCTCGATCCTGGAAGGCATATTGCTCGATACCATGTTCGATCTTCCGTCGATGGACGGAGTCGACGAGGTTCACGTCGACAAGGACGTGGTCGAAGGCCGCAAGGACCCGGTCCGGGTCTATGCCAAGAAGGGCAAGGCGGGCGACGCCGCGTGACGCATGCAGCGCTGCTGCTGCTCGCGTCGTTGTCGTGGGCGGCACCAGCACAGCCTGAGCCAGTAACCCAGGCGGTTTCCGAGCACCGCAACGACATCGGTGAGATCGAGCGCCGCGACGATGGATTTCTGCATCGGTCGTCGGGGTTTGTTTACCCCGCGCAGCTCGGCGAGATGCCCAGCCGCAAGTCTCGGACCTACGGCCCAGGCGACGCCGAAGTCTATTATTCGCTCTATGGGGGCGCCAACAACGACGCCTGGATCAGCGTCTTCGTCTATCCTGCGACGGCGGATGTGAGCGTCGAGGCCAGGAACGTCGTTCCAGCCATCCTCGAGCGCTTCAAGGCGGTCGAGAGCATCGGTCCGGCAGGCCTGCAGCCCGGACCGGCCGGATCCCGGGAGGGCTGGTTCCGCGGCAATCTAGACAACTACCAGATGTTGACCGGCTACAGGCTGATCAGGTCCGGCAACTGGTTCGTCAAGGCTCGGATCAGCATCCCGCTTGCTGGCGGCGAGGCCGCCACCAAACGTGCGGTGGACGCAGTCGCGGCCATTCCCTGGACGTGGCAGGCAACTGCCCCGAAATAGGATGCTGCAGCGCGCTGAAGGCCGGGGCTTTCGGGCACCGCTGAGCTATCTCCCTAATGCGCTGCTGGAGCCGGTGCGCCCCGGGCGTGCTATCCTCATTGCCTGGCTGCTCAGCATTGTCGGGAGTCTGGCGCTCGCCGCCGCCACTCGCCTTCTCGCTCCCGAACTGGCGACACCGCAATTCCCGGATTTGCCCCCGGCCGTCTTGCTGTTCATGCTGGTGGTGTTCGCGCCAATGGTTGAGACCTTGATCATGGCCACGGCGCTGGAGCTGCTGCTTCGGCTGCGAGTGGCGGCGGGTGCGGCAATCGTGCTGAGCACCGCGGGTTGGGCGATCGCTCATTCGATGAAGGCCGCTGCCTGGGGGCTGGCCGTTTGGTGGCCATTCCTGATCTTCTCGACCCTCTACGTCGTATGGCGCCAGCGCAGCTTCGCGGCGGCAATAGCAGTGCCGCTGGCCGCGCATATGCTGCAGAACCTGCTTCCGGCGGTACTGATCGCCTCGGGACTTGCGGCGGAAGCACCGTAGCTTCCGCTGCTTTTGAGCGGTGACGGCGCCGGTCCCGGCACCGAGGCCCGGCGCGCGTTGCGCAAGTCGGGGGGGCCGCCCATATACGCCTGATGACCCGCACACTCCCGCTTCTGCCCCTCCGTGACATCGTCGTTTTCCCCCAGCGCATCGTCCCGCTGTTCGTTGGCCGGGAAAAATCCGTAACCGCACTCGAAGCGGCGATGGCGGCCGACAAGGAGCTGTTCCTGGTCGCGCAGCTCGATCCCGGCGAGGACGATCCGGACCGCGATTCCGTCTACGACCTGGGAGTGGTCGCCACGGCGATGCAGCTCCTCAAGCTGCCCGACGGCACCGTCCGGGTGCTGGTCGAAGGGGTTCGCCGGGCGCGGCTTACGAACCTGGTGCCGAGCGACGGCTATGTCCTTGCCGAAATCGAGGATGTCGAGGAGGAGGTCGCCGACGGCACCGAGGCGCAGGCGCTGATGCGCTCGGTGATTGAGCAGTTCGAAAATTACGCCAAGCTCAACAAGCGGCTTCCGCCGGAAACCGGGATCCAGCTGGCCGAGATCGATGACCCGTCGATCCTGGCCGACGCGGTTGCCTCGAACCTCTCGGTCAAGGTCGCTGACAAGCAGGCGCTGCTCGGCGAGCTCAATCCGGCCCGCCGCCTCGAGATGGTATTCGCCTTCATGGAAGGCGAGCTTGGAGTCCTGCAAGTTGAGAAGAAAATCCGCGGCCGGGTCAAACGACAGATGGAGAAGACCCAGCGCGAATATTATCTCAACGAGCAATTGAAGGCGATCCAGCGCGAGCTCGGCAACGAGAGCGAGGAGGGCGGCGACGAGCTCCAGGAGCTGGCGGCCAAGATCCGCAAGACCAAGCTGTCCAAGGAAGCGCGTTCCCGCGCCACCGCCGAACTCAAGAAACTGAAGGCGATGGCGCCGATGTCGGCGGAAGCGACGGTTGCGCGCAACTATCTCGACGTGCTGCTGGCGCTGCCCTGGGGCAAGAAGACCCGCGTCAAAAAGGACATCGCCGAAGCCCAGGAGATCCTCGACGAGGACCACTACGGGCTCGAAAAGGTCAAGGACCGGATCGTCGAATATCTGGCGGTGCAGGCGCGCACCAACAAGCTCAAGGGCCCGATCCTGTGCCTGGTCGGCCCCCCGGGCGTCGGCAAGACCTCGCTCGGACGGTCGATCGCTCGCGCCACGGGCCGCGAGTTCGTCCGCCAGTCCCTGGGCGGAGTCCGCGACGAGGCGGAAATCCGCGGCCACCGCCGCACCTACATCGGCAGCCTGCCTGGCAAGATCATCTCCAACATCCGCAAGGCCGGCGCTTCCAACCCGTTGTTCCTGCTCGACGAAATCGACAAGCTCGGCCAGGACTTCCGTGGCGATCCGGCCTCGGCGTTATTGGAAGTGCTCGATCCCGAGCAGAATGCCCGCTTCCAGGACCATTATCTGGAGCTCGACTACGATTTGTCGGACGTGATGTTCGTCACTACCGCCAACTCGCTCGACATGCCGCAGCCATTGCTCGACCGGATGGAGATTATCCGCCTCGAAGGCTATACCGAGGACGAAAAGGTGGAGATCGCCAAGCGCCACCTGATCCCCAAGCAGATGGAAGCGCATGGACTGAAACCCGAGGAGCTGGTGTTCACCGACAGCGGCCTGCGCGCGATGATCCGTCACTATACCCGCGAAGCCGGGGTCCGGACGCTCGAGCGCGAGCTCGCCAAGGTCGCGCGCAAGTCGCTCCGCCAGATACTCGAGAAGAAAACCGAGATGGTCGAGAGCACCGCCGACAATGTCGGCGAGTATCTCGGCGTGCGCCGCTACCGCTTTGGCATGGGTGAGGAAGAAGATCAGATCGGCGCCGTCACTGGCCTGGCCTGGACCGAAGTCGGCGGCGAGCTGCTGACGATCGAAGCCGTCACCGTCCCCGGCAAGGGACAGATCAAGACCACCGGCAAGCTCGGCGAAGTGATGCAGGAATCGATCCAGGCGGCGATGAGCTTCGTCAAGGCGCGCTCGCCGTCCTTCGGCGTCAAGCCGAGCGTGTTCTTGCGCAAGGACATTCACGTCCACTTGCCCGAAGGCGCGGTGCCGAAGGACGGCCCGTCGGCTGGCGTCGGCATGGTCACGGCGATGATCTCGACTTTGACCGGAATCGCGGTCCGCCGCGATGTCGCGATGACCGGCGAGGTGACGCTTCGTGGACGAGTGCTGCCGATCGGCGGTCTCAAGGAAAAGCTGCTCGCAGCCTTGCGCGGCGGCATTACCACGGTGCTGATCCCCGCCGAGAACGAGAAAGACCTCGCCGAGATCCCGCAGAGCATCAAGGATGCGCTGGAGATTGTGCCGGTATCTCATGTCGACGAAGTGCTGGCGCGGGCAATGACCGAGCCGATGTGCCCAATCGAATGGACCGAGGCGGACCAGCATGCGGCGGAACCGCCACTTGCCACCACTTCCAGCGAGTCCGAACCAGCAGTGCGGCACTAGACTTCGCGGCCAACTCTTGCCTTAAGTTTGCTTTGGCAGCGCGCGAGTCTCCGCGCGGCACCCGGGAGCAGCCTAGGCAATGAACAAGCAGGAACTGATTGGCCATATCGCCGACCGCGCCGGGCTCAGCCGCAGCGATTCGGCGCGCGCGGTGGAAACGATGCTCGAAGTGATCACTTCAGCGTTGAAGCGCGGCGATGAAGTCAGGCTGGTCGGCTTCGGCAATTTTTCGGTGACCCGCCGCAAGGCATCGAGCGGCCGCAACCCCCGGACCGGCGAGCCGATGCAGATCAAGGCGACCTCGCAGCCCAAGTTCCGCCCCGGCAAGGTGCTCAAGGACGCCGTGCAGTAAGGACGCGACTTCGTCATTGCGAGGAGCAAAGCGACGCGGCAATCCAGCGCTGGATTGCTTCGCTACGCTCGCATTGACGGCTAGACAGCTCGAAATGCCGTCACTATCTCGCGCCCCTTCCGGAAGCGTGGGCGCGTAGCTCAGCGGTAGAGCACACCCTTCACACGGGTGGGGTCACAGGTTCAATCCCTGTCGCGCCCACCATGCCCCGGCACGCCGCTTACTCGAACAGAGGCTTCAGGGCTTTGACCATCGCCGCCATTTCGCCGGCTTCGAGCTTGCGCGCTGACTGAAGCTGCGGCGGACCAGGCCAGCCTTCATCGCTGAATGCTTGGCCGTTCCAGTCGCGGCTACCCGAGTAACGAGGGATGACGTGGAAATGGACGTTCGGGTCGACCATCATCAGCATCAGATAATTGATCTGCTCGTACTTGCAGAAGCTGGTGAGCGCCCGCTCGATCGCGCGCACCGCCTCTGCCTGCTCGGTGAACGCTTCGACCGCAAGATCGCCGTACCGGGTGGCCTCGCTGGTCGAGGCCAGCACCAGCGAGCCAAGCGTAACCTGCGCCGGGCGGACGAGCACCGCCCAATGCCCGAACTCGCGGATAAGCGTCTGCGGATAGCCGAATTTCCGCATGGTCTCGTTGCTCATCCCAAGCTCCGCTTTGCTTGCCTTCGAAGGCTCCCAACCCTAAGGAGCGGCGGCGCCCAAGGGAACCGTCCTGCCCGAAGGAAACCAAGGTGCGCTGTGGCGATCGTAGCTCAGCTGGTTAGAGCACCGGTTTGTGGTACCGGGGGTCGCGGGTTCAAGTCCCGTCGGTCGCCCCATCTGCCTGCTTTTCAACACGGAAATTTGCCAAAGACATGGACACGCCCTGGGGCTACCCCGACTTCGACGGCCACGAGGCCCTGCACTTCATCGACGACGGGAAATGCGGCCTTCGAGCGATCATCGCGGTGCATTCGACGCATCTTGGACCGGCCGCCGGTGGTGCCCGTTTCTGGCATTACGCGGACAGCGCCGAAGCGCTAACCGACGCACTGCGGCTGTCGCGCGGCATGAGCTACAAGAATGCGATGGCGGGCCTGCCG
>JACCSV010000088.1 GCA_013812805.1 Sphingomonas sp.
TAGCCGAGGGCGGCGCGACCTATAACGCCATGGTTCTGGCGAACGAAGGCCGGGTGCTTGGCCGAACGCTCAAGCGCGAGCTGCCCAATTACGGCACCTTCGATGAAAAGCGGGTGTTCACGCCGGGGCCAATGCCGGAGCCGATCGAGTTCAACGGGGTGAAGCTGGGCGTGCCCGTGTGCGAGGACATCTGGCTGCAGCCGGTGTGTGCGCATCTGGCGCAGGCCGGGGCCGAGCTGATGCTGGTCCCCAATGGCAGCCCCTACGAGCTCGACAAGGACGATTCGCGTCAGAAGCTGGTGCGCTCGCGCGTAACGACGCTCGGCTTGCCCCTCGTCTACCTCAACCGCGTCGGCGGGCAGGACGAGATCGTCTTCGACGGCTCGTCCTTTGTCATGCACCCGGACGGCGAAGTGGTGGTGCAGATGCCCGACTGGGAAGAAGCGCTGCTGGTCACCGAGTGGGGGCGGGCGGCCGGCGGCTGGCGCTGCTCAACGCGGCAGGCGCACGCGCTCGATCCCTATCCGGAGGACATCTACCAGGCGATGATCCTGGGCCTACGCGATTACGTGCGGCGCAACGGTTTCCCGGGCGTGATCCTCGGCCTGTCCGGCGGCATCGACAGCGCGCTGTCGGCCGCCGTGGCGGTCGACGCGCTGGGTGCCGACAAGGTGTGGGGCGTGATGATGCCGTCGAAATATACCAGCTGCGAGAGCCTCGAGGATGCGCAAGAGAATGCGCGGCTCCTGGAGTGCCGCCATGACGTCATCCCGATCGTCCCCGCCGTTTCCGCACTCGACCAGATGTTGCCCGACCTCAGTGGCCTCGCCGCGGAGAACGTCCAGGCCCGGCTGCGGATGGTGACGCTGATGGCGCTGTCCAACGCGCAAGGCCACATGCTTCTGACGACGGGAAACAAGAGTGAAATGAGCGTCGGCTACGCGACCCTCTACGGCGACATGGCGGGCGGCTATTCGGTGCTGAAGGACGCGTACAAGACGACCGTGTTCGCGCTGGCGCGCTGGCGAAACCGGGTGAAGCCGCAGGGAGGGCTCGGCCCAGACGGTCCCGCGATGCCGGAGCGGATCATCACCAAGCCGCCCTCCGCCGAGCTTCGACCGGATCAGAAGGACGAGGATTCGCTTCCGTCTTACTCGCTGCTCGACCGGATCCTCGAAGGGCTGGTGGACAAGGAAATGTCGGTCAAGGAAGTGGCGCTGGCGAGCGGGGCGGACATCGCCTTGGTCGCCCACATCGAGGCGAAGCTGCTCCGCGCCGAATACAAGCGGCGGCAGGCGCCACCCGGAGTGAAGATCGGCAGCCGCAACTTCGGCCGCGATCGGCGCTATCCGATCAGCAACTTCTTCCACACGGGCCCACGATGAGCGTCGTCACCCGCTTCGCGCCGTCGCCGACCGGGCGGCTGCATGTTGGCAACATCCGCGCCGCGCTGCACAACGCGCTGTACGCGCTCAAGCACGGCGGGCGGTTTCTGCTGCGGATCGACGATACCGACCGCGAGCGATCGCGCGCCGAGTTCGACCAGGCGCTCCGCGACGATCTCGGCTGGCTGGGGTTGGAGCCGGACGCGGTGATGCGCCAGTCGGAGCGCTTCGGCCTGTACGACGGCGAATTCGAGCGGTTGAGGGCGGCGGGGCGCGTCTATGCCTGCTTCGAGACGCCCGACGAGCTCGAGCTTCGCCGCAAGGTGCTGCTCGGGCGCGGGCTGCCGCCGGTCTACGAGCGCAAGCCGGACGACTCTTCGACACCAGAAGGCCGGCCGCCGCACTGGCGGTTCCGGCTCGATCACGGATCGCCGATCGTGTGGGATGATCTGATCCGCGGCGAGCAGAAATTCGACCCCAAGCTGCTTTCGGACCCGGTGGTCCGGCGCGAGGACGGCAGCTGGCTGTACCTTCTGCCGAGCGTCATCGACGACATCGACCTTGGCATCACCCATGTCGTGCGCGGCGAGGACCATGTCTCCAACAGCGCCGTGCAAATCCAGATGTTCGAGGCGCTGGGCAGCAGTCCGCCGGCCTTCGCACACGAAGCCTTGCTGGTCGCGGCCGAGGGCAAATTGTCGAAGCGGCTCGGCGCCACGGGGGTCGAGGATGTGCGCGGCGCCGGGCTGGAGCCAATGGCGTTGCTGTCGGTACTGGCGCGGATCGGCACTTCGCAGCCAGTGGAGCCGGCGGGCAGCCTCGACGAGCTGGCTCGCGACTTCGACTTCGCCCATTTCGGCCGCGCCCCGGCGCATTTCGACCTGCACGACGTGGAGCTGATCAACGCCAGGCTGGTCCACGGGCTCGACTTCGATCGGGTGCAAGAGCGGCTGCCAGATGGCGCGACGGAGGCCGACTGGCTGCTGATCCGCGCCAACCTCACGCGCGTCGAGGAATTCGGGGACTGGATCGCGGTTCTCGATGGCGAAGTCGACGCGCCCGAGCTTACCCACGACGAGCGGCTGGTGGCGCGGGAGGGGGCCGCGGCGGCGGCCACCATCGACTGGTCGGGCGAGCCGTGGCGGCAGCTGACCGACGCCGTCAAAGCCGCGACCGGTCAGAAGGGGCGGGCGCTGTTCCACCCGTTGCGGGTCGCGATCACCGGCCGCGAGAGCGGCCCCGAAATGGCCAGGCTTGTCGAGCGGATCGGCCAGCACAGGGTCGTCGCCCGCCTCGAAGCGGCAGCTCACCGTTAAATTCGAAGAGAAACAAGCCAGTTACCTTGCAACTAACTATGTAATGTTGTAACATCTGCTCGACTCGTGATGAAGGAGTTGAGCAATGGCAACCTATGTTCCAGTCCCTGCTTTCGCCGAACGGAAGCCTTACCCGCGCGCCCTCATCGTCATCGTCGCCGGCCACGCCGCGCTGATTGCGGCGGTAATGATGGCGAAGATGGACTTGCCGCAGACCATGATCCCGGCGGTCACCAAGGTCGAGCTGATCCCCGCGCCGACCGACCCGCCGCCGAACCCGCCCGAGCCAAGGCCGGCCCGGGAGCCTGCCAAGTCCGTCATCGACCGGCCCGTCGCTTTGGTGCCCGTCCCCCTGGACCCCGGCCCGGCGGTGGACGTGACGCCGGTCCCGGTGCCTCAGCCGGGGCCGCTCGCGGGCGCATCGACACTGCCGCAGCCACCGGTGGCCGTCGTGCCAACGCCGCTGCCGGTCCGCACCGGCCCGCGCTTTGCGACCCCCGACTCGCGCCTTCGGCCGCCCTACCCGCCGCACAAGCTGCGCAGCGGCGGCGAAGCGGCCCTGCGCCTGAGGCTGAGCATCGATGCGCGGGGGCGAGTGACGGCGGTCGAACCCGTCGGCGATGCCGACCCGGCGTTCCTCGGGGCGGCGCGCCGCCACCTTGTCGCCCACTGGCGCTACCAGCCGGCGACGGAGGGCGGTCGGCCAATTGCCTCATCGACGGTCATCACCCTGCACTTCCGGCTCGACGACTGAGGCGACTGGCGGCGGCGACTGCTAGCGCTTATCTTCAATGCCATGTCCTGGTATCCGCGCCCCGTCGGCCCCCGCGCCGCCTTCAAGGACCTTGCCGCCTTCCTGCGCCAGCGCAGCCGCGAGCAGGTCATTGGGCTGGCCCTGTCGCTGCTGGTGACCTCGATCCTGGTCATCGAGTTCCTGGTCGATTCCAAGATCAATACGGCGCCGGCGCCACAGGTGATCTACGTCGAAACCTACAACGCCAACCGCACCGACGCGGAGATCATCGCCGACCAGCAAAAGAGCCAGGCGGAGCGCGAGGCGATTCGCGCCGAGCGGCAACGCCAGTTCCAGAAGCTCGAGAACCGGTTCGGCATGTGAGCCGCGCCGGGGGAGCGCTCGACCGCCGCTTCATGGCTCAGGCGATCGCGCTTGGCGAAGCGGCGCGCGGAACGACTGCGCCCAACCCCAACGTCGGCTGCTTGATCGTTGCGCCGGATGGCGCGGTCGTCGGACGCGGCGCGACTGCTTCGGGCGGGCGGCCCCATGCCGAGGCCGTCGCTCTGCAGCAGGCGGGTGAGCTCGCCACGGGTGCCACCGTCTATGTCACGCTCGAACCCTGCGCCCATGTGAGCGAGCGCGGGCCAGCGTGCGCCGACCTGCTGGCGGCGGCAAAGCCGGCGCGGGTGGTGGTCGCGCTCAAGGATCCGGACCCGCGAACGTCCGGCAAGGGCATCAAGCGGCTGCGCGACTCGGGTGTGGAGGTCAAGGTCGGCACAGGCCGCGCGGCCGCGGCGCAATCGATCGCCGGATATTTGACCAGGATGAAGCTCGGCCGGCCGCGGATCACCTTGAAGCTGGCGCTGTCGATCGACGGCAAGATTGCGCTCCCGTCGGGCGAATCCAAATGGATCACCGCCGAGGATGCGCGGGCCAGCGTCCATCTTGAACGGGCGCGAAGCGACATGATCCTGGTTGGGCGCGGTACCTATCTCGCCGACCAGCCGCGGCTCGACGTTCGGCTTCCGGGCCTCGAGGAGCGCTCGCCGCGCCGCGCGCTCCTGACTCGCGGCGAGACGGTGGACGGCTGGGAAATCCTTCGCTCTCCGGAGGACGTGCACCGGCTTCATGACGTCAACGACCTGCTGGTCGAGGGCGGCTCGGCGACCGCGACCGCCTTCCTCACCGCCGATCTCGTCGACCGGATCCTGATCTACCGCGCCCCGATCATCGTCGGCGAAGGCAAGTCGTCGTTCGGCTATGTCGGGCTCGACGCCATCGCCGACGCCCATGGGCGCTGGCGAATTGCCGACGAGCGCCGCCTCGGCCCCGATCGGCTCGAAGTTTACGAGCGGGTCCGCGAGGGCTAGGCGGCGGCGATGTTCACCGGGCTCGTCACCGACGTCGGCACCGTCCGCAGCGCCGAGCAGCGCGCCGACCTGCGGCTGACCGTTGCCTGCGGGTACGACATGGCCAGCGTCGATCTCGGCGCGTCGATCGCCTGTTCGGGCGTCTGCCTGACCGTTGTCGACAAGGGCGACGACTGGTTCGCGGTCGACGTTTCGGTGGAGACGCTGTCGCGCACCGCACCCGGGCTGTGGCGCGAGGGCGCGCGGCTCAACCTCGAGCGGCCGTTGCGCGTCGGTGACGAGCTTGGCGGGCATTTCGTCACGGGGCACATCGATTGCATCGGCGAAGTTGTCGGCGTTTGCCCCGAGGGCGGGTCGACTCGCATCGGAATAAAAGTCCCAGGCGAATATGCGCCGCTGATTGCGCCCAAGGGCTCGATCACGCTCGACGGCGTGTCGCTGACAGCGAACGAGGTGCGGCAGGCAGAGGACGGAACCACGCATTTTTCGGTCAACCTCATCCCTCACACCGCCAGCTGCACGAGCTTCAGCGACATGGCGGTCGGGCGACAGCTCAATGTCGAAGTCGACGTTCATGCTCGCTATCTTCTGCGAATGGTCGACTCCCGCACACACTAGGAACATTGTTGTTCCCGCTTTCAATCACATTGCAATGTGATATGCCGCCGCCATGAGCACCACCCTAATCGACCGGCTGACCGCCATCATCGAGACCGGCGAAGTCAGCCGTTCCGCGCTTGCTCGCGCCGCCGGCCTCCACCCCAATTCCCTGCGCAAGCTTGGCGCTTCCGACTGGAACCCGACCGCAGACACCTTGGGGCGGCTGGAAAAGCTGATCCAGCGCGGCAATACCGAAGTGCTGGTCGGGATCGAGGCGATCATCAACGAGGCGCGCAACGGGCGGATGTTCATCCTCGTCGACGACGACGACCGCGAAAATGAGGGCGACCTCGTCATCCCGGCGCAAATGGCGACGCCCGACGCGGTCAACTTCATGGCCCGCCACGGCCGCGGTCTCGTCTGCCTGGCGCTGACCAAGGAGCGCGCCGACCATCTCGGGCTGGAGCCGATGGCTCGAAGCAATCGCAGCCGCAACGAGACAGCCTTCACCGTCTCGATCGAAGCCAAGGACGGAATCACCACCGGAATCAGCGCCGCCGACCGCGCCCGCACCATCGCCGTCGCCATCGATTCGGCGCACGGGCCTGATTCGATCGTCTCGCCGGGCCATGTCTTCCCGCTGGTCGCGCGCCCCGGCGGAGTGCTTGTCCGCGCCGGCCATACCGAGGCCGCGGTCG
>JACCSV010000105.1 GCA_013812805.1 Sphingomonas sp.
AGCGTCTACAGACCTGGATTGGCCACGGCTCTATCCAGCTGACGATTGATCGCTATGGCCACCTGCTCAAAGACGAGGGAAGGGATGCAGTTCTTGCGGCTGCCGCACAGCGGGAATTGCTCGGCTAGTTGCAACACCAATGCAACATGGTTGCCATTTCTGTTGGTTTTCTGCGCCTGTACGCCACACTACGAATCTGAGGGTCGGACGTTCGAATCGTTCCGGGCGCGCCAATTTCGCTCAATTTGTATCGCGCAGCCGACTCTTCGGGATCGCCATGAGTGATTCGGACTGTTTCGCTTGTCCTGACTCAACCGAAGCTCTCCTTGCCTCCCAAGCTGCCACACTCTGTTGTTGTTCGCTTTGGGAGTAAGCTGACATTGCTAATTCACTGATTTCGGCGCACGCTTTCGAGCGGCGAAGCGGAGTGGAAGTTGCAATTGCTTTTTGGCCTCATGCTTCAGGCAATCAGTGCAACCCCGCCAGAAACAATCGACTTGTTGGCGCCGCAGCCGTGCGTGCCCCCAGGCCCCACCGACGGCGAAATCGTGGTTTGCGCTCGGCGCAGCGACGGCCAAAGCCCGTATCGCATCGACCCAACGCCACCTGCACGTTCGGACCTTCCAAAAGCCGAAGTGCAGCTGGCCGACGGGATCAACGCGTCCGCGGAAACGGAAAGCCACGACGTCGGAGGCTTTCCCTCAAAGCGTGCGATGGTCCGGCTGAAGTTTAAGTTTTAGCCGCACGCACACCCTCGTTAAACCTCCATTTACCGGGGTCGCGTAGGGTTTGGCCGATGGACGGATTCGACCAGACCGAACGACGTTCGAGCCGCTCGAACGTCATGCTCACAGCGACGCTCCAACTGCCGGGCACCTCGCTGGAGGTCGTGCTGCGCAATCTGTCGCAGGACGGGGCGCTGGTGAGAGGGGAGGATCTTCCGGTCGAAGGGGCGCGGGTCCTGTTTCATCGCCAGGGCCTGTGCGTCCAGGCCCGGATCGCCTGGGTGCATAAGGAGCATGCCGGCGTCGCTTTCGAAGAACCGCTGTTCCCCAGGGAAATGCTGCGGCACGTTCCACCGGGCGGTCGCAAGCCGCCGCCAGTGATCAAGCGCCGGCCGGGGCTTTCCCCGAAGCCGCTTACCTCCGCCGAGCAGCAGCTCATCGAACAATGGGCCAGCGATTCGCCGCGGGCCTTGGGAGGCTAGGCCGAAGCGGCTTTGGTCGAGGTGTGGGCATGCAGCCATTCGACCAGCTGCGGCAGCCCGAGGACGGTGTTGAACGTAATTCCGCAGCCGCCTGACCCGCTCCACCGGACCACCCCTTGCTGCGGCCCCATTCCCGCAAGCGTCACCGTCGCATCGGCGCCGACCTCCAGATCCGCTTTGCATTCGGCGCTGATCCCGCCCTGCGAGATGTTGTGGATGTTGGCGCGGTGCACCACCGCTCCTTGCCGGATGAGCGCAAAGGCCCGCACCTCGATCCTTGGCATCCGCGGAGGCGGCCCTCCGGGACCGACCTTGAGCAGCTGGCTCACGTCGATGGCCTGTTCGAACGCGATGCGGGTGTCCGTCCCGTCGAGCGAGGCAACCGTTCCGTCGATCGCGGCCTGACCCTTGAGCTCGAGCCTGACCACGTCACCGGCGCGCAATTTGCCATAGGCCCGGATCAAGGCCCCAGCCTGCGACACCTTCTTGACCAGGCACAGGTCGCGGTGGCCGCCGGTTAGCAGCGAGCCAACTCGAAATATCGTTAGATGCTGCTCCCCATCGGCGCTGCCTGAACCGCCCGAGTCCCCCGTCACGGAATGAAGCGACGTCCCTGTCGACAGATTTTCCATCCACCCACTCCGTGAAGCTGGGGCACCGTGGCCCTCGACGCGATAGGAAAATGTTGAGGGCAGACCGGTTACCGGGTGCTTGCTCATTGTTCCGGTTCGGACCGAACAGGCCGAATACGGCCCCGATGGGCGCGGGCGCGCCATCTGGTGAGCCCTGCTGGATTCGGACCAGCGACCTACTGATTAAAAGGCGGGTCGAATCCACTGTAGACTCTAGGTAACTTTTCCACCGGAGAGGATACCGCCGCACGGTTCTCAGTGGGTTAGGTGTCATCTCCCAACTGAGATGCCTGCTAGGGCGGTGCCAGGCTATTGTGATTTGATCCCGAGACCTGACTGGGAAATTTCAGCGGCAACGCTCTAGGAGGTTGGGCCTCATATCGGGTAGAAGGCACTTTCAATCCTCAGTACGCGAAACTCTTCTGTCCGGGATCGCGTCTCATAAAACCCAATGCATCAAACCCGGAAGAAATACTTGAAGAACCAATGACATCAATGGAAAAAGATACTGAATAACTGGTATACCCGATCTGATAACTCGTTCAAATTAGCATATCTTACTTGACAAAGGTTGTTTAGCATATTGTTACTAATTCAGCTGTGACGACGAGGTCTTTTAGATACTAGTCGATTTCACGCTTCGCCGCGGGGCTGATCCCTCACGCCAATGATCGGGCCCATCACCTTGGCCACCCTAGATGATGCTCGTCAATAACGTAGGTGTGCCGATGCCGGCCTTGTGGCGAATGCTCGATCAAATGCGGGTGATCGTCGGGCAACTCGGGATGCAGGTGCTCGATTTCGCCAAGATCGGTCGAGGGCCAAACCACAAAAGCGAGGATCACCCCGACGGTTGCGATTGCCGCCAAAACCAGTGCGGCCGCTCCAAGACCGACAATTGAGCCAAGCCATCCGGCCAGCGGATAACAAAGCAGCCAACATGCGTGCGAAGCGGCGAAATGTGCAGCAAATAACGCCGGCCGATTTTCTTCGTTGGACGATCGCTTAAGAAGGCGCCCTGACGGTGTCTGTGCAGAGGCATATGCGAAGCCGGTTGCCAGCCAGAGCAGCAGGATGGCCGAATAGGTCGATGCTATAGTCATCCCCGCAAGCGCAAGCGGCAGGAACGATGCCGCGCTCAGCATGACGGTACGATCCGACACACGATCGAGCAGCCGTGGAAGGACAAAAGCGGCAATCATCGAGCCGCCCCCGAATGCCGCCAGCGCCCAGGCGGTCTGGGGCTGCCCCAGTCCGAGTTGAGATTGAACCAGAACCACAGTGTTGACGATGATCATCGCCCCGGCGGCCGAGACTGATAACGAGATGGCGAGAAGTCCTCGAAGGCGCGGCGTCGCCAGGTATGCCCTTAACCCACGAGTTGTTCGGGCAAAGAAACTGCGCCGCGCGATCGCCTTCGGTTTCGGCAGCACGAGCGATATGACCAGCATCGCCGAGGCGAGAAACCCGACGACCGTGCCGAAGAACAGCGAATGATAGGACACTACCAGCAGCAACACAGCGGCGAGGGTTGGGCTCAGAAGATTTTCGAGATCATAGGCCAACCGCGAGAGCGACAAGGCGCGGGTGTATTCCCGCTCGTCGGGAAGCACATCCGGAATGGTCGCCTGAAAGGTTGGCGTGAAGGCTGCCGAGGACGACTGAAGCACGAAGATTAGTGTGTAAATCTGCCAGGCTTCCGAAACGAAGGGTAGCGCCACGCAACGGCGGCACGGATCAGATCCAGTGCGACAAGCATTCGCCGGCGCGGCAGAATCTCCGCGAAGGCTCCCGCGATCGGAGCAATTGCGACATATGCCATCATCTTGATCGCCAGTGCTGTTCCAAGCACCGCGCCGGCATCCTCTCCGGCGATCTCGAACGCCAAGAGTCCCAAGGCTACAGTCGCGAGGCCGGTTCCGACCAACGCAATCACCTGCGCCAAGAACAGGTGGCGGTAGGTGCGATTCGCCAAAATTGACAACACCAGACCCTCCACCACCAATTGCTCGTCGCTATACGGAGCCGGGCTCGCTAATCCCGACCCAGCTACTTATGCTTCACACCACTCTGCGAACTTCACTGTACTCCCCTTCAGTTTGAAGGGTGACGACCACCGGTTCTTCAGACCTGTTGCGCCAGAACCAGCCGTGCTTGCCGTCGAATGCGGCCACGAGCTCGCCCTGCTGTCCGGTCGATTGCTTGCCCTTGCCGTAGCCGTGGTAAAAGCCGCTTGGTGCATTGGTTGGGTCGCCGTGAGTGTCGTAGTTGACGTGTCCCCCATCTACTTTCCAAGCAAACGCGACACGCGCGCCCTTAATAGCAGTGACTTTTACTTCAGCGCCTTCGCCCGGTGCGAGTGAAACGCGGGTGACATCGTTCCTCGCCGTGGTCGCAATCGCCTCCTTCTCGTTAGTTGGGGCTACCGATTGCGAGACCGTTGAAGTGGCCGCCGATTCAGCCAGCGTGTCCCGCTTTGCCTCCTCGGCCAACTGGACCTTTACTTCGCCCATTTGAGTGAGCCCGATTACGCGGCCGACACCGGTCGGGTCGATCCCAAATTCGGCGGGTAGGATGACCGCGACGAGGATCGCACCGGCCGCAGCGATCGCTCCGATAGTTGCTTTCGCGAGCTGGCGCGAGGTCGGCAGATCGTCTGCCTGCGGGCGCTGAGCATTGAACATTGTAGATACTCCTTGAGAGATTAGGCGGTGAGGTAGCCAGCGACCTGATAGCCGACGAGCATGAAGCCGGCGGACATCAAGACCGCGTTGGCCGCAAAGGCATGACGAATGAAGCTCGACGTCCGGCGCCAGTAGCTGAGCAGGATGAGGATGCCTCCAAGCGCGAGCAGCTGCCCGATCTCGACACCAATGTTGAAGGCAATCAGGTTTGAAATGAGGCCATCTTCGGCGATCTCGAATTCGATGATCTTTGTCGCCAGGCCAAAGCCGTGGAAGAAACCGAACACCAATGTTGCGATCTTCGTATTAGGCTGGACTCCGAACCACCGTTGGAAACCGCCCAAATTGTCCAGCGCTTTGTAGACCACGGAAAAGCCGATGATCGCGTCGATTACGTAGGCGTTGGCGCTGATCCCGGTGAGGACGCCGAACAGGAGCGTCGTCGAATGGCCAACCGCGAAGAGCGTTACGTAAAGCCCAATGTCCTTCATCCGATAAAGGAAGAAGATGATGCCGAACAGAAACAGCAGGTGATCGTAGCCGGTCACCATATGCTTTGCGCCGAGGTAAACGAACGGCAGGAAGAGGACGCCGCTGCTTTCCTGGATATAGCCTTTGTCGCCTGCTGCGACATTGTGAGCATAGGCCTCGGCCCCGAAGCAGAAGGTCAGCGCAAAGATGGTGATAAGCGCCATCCAGTATCTACTGGCACCGAGCTGGCGGGGTATCGTCATCGGCAACATGCAATTTCTCCATTCACGGGCAAGGATGGCTTTCCGACCTGGGCGGTCGGAGAGCACAGGATTGAGCTATCATTAGGCAGGCGCATCCCAGGCCTGCGAGGGCTCGCTTCCCCGCCGCTTCCAGGTTCGCCCGTGAACGATCAGGTAAAGCGCCGGCAGTACGACCAGCGTCAATATGGTCGAGGACACGATGCCCCCGATCACCACCGTCGCCAGCGGGCGTTGGACTTCGGAGCCGATGCCGACGTTGAGCGCCATCGGCACAAAACCGAGCGATGCGACCAGCGCCGTCATCAGGACAGGGCGCAGGCGGGTCAGCGCGCCTTCCTTAATTGCCGGCTCCAGCTCCATCCCCTCCTCGCGCAACTGTCGGATGAAGCTCAGCATGACGACGCCGTTCAGCACCGCCACACCTGACAGGGCAATGAAACCGACGCCGGCCGAAATGGAGAACGGAATACCCCGCAGCAGCAAAGCGGCAACGCCGCCGGTCAGCGCCAGCGGCACCCCGGAAAAGACGATCGCCGCGTCGCGGATTGAGCCGAACAGCATGAACAGCAGCGCGAAGATGAGAAGCAGGGTCAGCGGGACGACTATCCGGAGCCGAGCGGATGCCGACTGCAATTGTTCGAACGTCCCGCCGTAGTCGACCCAATACCCTTCCGGCAGATCGGCCCCGGCGGAAACCTTTTCCTGAACCTCGTTGATGAACGAACCGAGGTCGCGGCCGCGCACATTGGTCGTGACCACCGCACGGCGTTTGCCGTCCTCGCGGCTGATCTGGTTGGGGCCAGTGGTTTCCGTGATGGTAGCGACTTCGGACAGGGGAACGCTGCCACGGATGCCCTCTCCCGAACCGGGCAGGGGGACAGGCAGGCGCTCCAGGACCGAGCGATCCTGCCGTATCGATTCCGAAAGCCGGACGACGATATCGAACCGCCGGTCACCCTCGAACACTTGCCCAGCATCAGCGCCCGCCGTAGCCGCGGATACGACTTGCTGGACGTCTTCGACGTTCAGGCCCAGCTGGCTCAACCGCAGGCGGTCAGGGACGATCTCGACGAAGGGCAGGCCGGTAACCTGCTCGGCCTGAACGTCTTCGGCACCGTCAATCGTAGTTACGATCCCGACTACGCGTTCGGCCGCAGCAGCCAATTCGTCCAGGTCATCGCCGATGATCTTAATGGCCACGTCTGATCGAACACCAGCAATGAGCTCGTTGAACCGCATTTGGATCGGCTGGATGAATTCATAGCGGGATCCCGGTACGTCGCGCTGGATCGCCGTGTTCATCTCGGCCACCAGCGCGGCCTTCGGCTTGCGGGGGTCCGGCCACTCATCGCGTGGCTTCATGATAATGAAGGTGTCGGCGACGCTCGGTGGCACGGGGTCCGTGGCGACATCGGCGGTGCCGATCTTGGCGAAGACTTCCGACACTTCCGGAAATTGCTTGATCCGATTTTCAAGCGCGGATTGCATCTGCACGGCCTGGGACAGGCTGGTCCCAGGGATGCGCAGTGCGTGGAGCGCGATGTCGCCTTCGTCGAGGTTGGGGATGAATTCCGAGCCAAGTCGGGTGGCGGCAAGACCACTCAAAACGACCAGCGCCAACGCGCCGATCATCACTACCTTGCGGGATTTGAGCGCCCAGTCGATCAGCGGTGCGTAACGCCGTTTCGACGCCTGGATGATCCGGCTTTCCTTTTCTTCCACTCGGCCCGTCACAAACGACGCGATCGCCGCTGGAACGAAGGTCAGCGACAGGATGGCAGCGGCACTGAGCGCAAGAACCACCGTGATCGCCATCGGATGGAAGGTTTTGCCTTCCACGCCGGTCAACGCGAAAATGGGCAGATAAACGACGGTAATGATCGCAATTCCGAACAGGCTGGGCCGGACCACCTCCGCCGAAGCGCTCGCCGCCAGATCGAAGCGTTCGTCGCGGTTCAGCAGTCGGCCGAGCTTGTGCTGCGCTTCGCCCAACCGTCTGAGGCAGTTTTCGACAATGATCACTGCGCCATCGACAATCAGCCCGAAGTCGAGCGCACCGAGGCTCATCAAGTTGCCCGAGAGGTCCCACGCCACCATCCCCGAAATAGTCATCAGAAAAGTGACCGGTATCACCGCCGCGGTTATCAGCGCAGCGCGAATGTTGCCGAGCAGCAGGAACAGCACGACAATCACAAGCAGTGCGCCCTCGGCGAGGTTTTTCTGGACCGTGCCAATAGTCTTTCCGACCAGCTTCGATCGATCGTAGACCGTGACTGCCTGCACCCCGCCGGGGAGCGATTCATTCACTTGTTCCAGACGCTCGGCAACCGCGACGCTGACCTCGCGTGCATTTTCGCCGACCAGCATGAAGATGGTGCCAAGGACGACTTCCTGGCCATCCTTGGTCGCCGCGCCTTGGCGGATTTCCGATCCGATCGAGACATCAGCGACGTCGGCGACGCGCACGGGCACACCGCTGCGATAAGCGACTATGATGCCCGACAAGTCGCGCTCGTCCCGGGCGACTCCGGGAACGCGGATCACGTACTGAGCGCCAGCGCGCTCGATATATCCAGCGCCGACGTTGGCATTGTTGCGTTCAAGCGCCTGAGTAAGGTCCGACACTGACAATCCGAAGGCGGACAACCGCGCGGGAATCGGGGCAATCTGATATTGCTTGCGATAGCCGCCGATCGAATTGACTTCGGTTACGCCGGGCACGTTGCGAAGCTGCGGCCTGACAACCCAGTCGTGGAGGGTTCGCAAATCCTGAGCCGTGTAGCGGCCCCCGCCAGGCTTGATCGCGTTCCGCTTGGCCTCCAGCGTGTACATGAAGATTTCGCCAAGACCCGTGGCGATCGGGCCCATGCTCGGCTCGACCCCGGGCGGCAGGCTGTCGCGCGCGCCTTGCAGCCGCTCGTTGACCAGCTGGCGAGCGAAATAGATGTCGGTTCCGTCCTTGAAGACGACCGTGACCTGGCTGAGCCCCGCGCGGGAAACCGAGCGCGTGTATTCGAGCCCGGGCACGCCGGCGAGCGCCGTTTCGACGGGGAAAGTGATGCGTTGCTCGGCCTCGAGTGGGGAGAAACCCGGCGCGGGCGTGCTCACCTGAACCTGGACGTTGGTTATGTCAGGTACGGCGTCAATCTTCAGCCGGGAGAAGTTGTAGATTCCCACGGCAGACAGAAGGACGACCAGAGCCAGAATGGCCCAGCGCTGCCGGATCGACAGTCGAATGATGCGTTCGAGCATGGCTATCGGTCCTTAGTGGTCGTGGCTCGCGCCGGCTTTTTCGATATCGGCCTTGATGACGTAACTGCCCTCGGTCACGTAAGCCTGGCCCGGCTTGATTCCGCTGAGCACCTCGGTCCACAACGGGCCCTTCCGACCCAGTTCGAGCATCCGCACCTCGTAGGTCTGGCCTACCTTGGCAAAGACGACCGTGAAGTCGCGGAATGCCTGCAGGGCTTCGCTCCTGACCGCGAGCGGCACAGTGCGTTGATCGATCGTAACCTGTCCGCGAACGCTCATGCCTGGTCGCCAGAAACCGTCGATGTTCGGCAATGCAGCCCGCGCCGCCAGCGCGCCCGTCGTCTGGTCGGCGCTCGGCTGGAAATCGCGGATGACTGACGCGTGGGTCCGGTTACCTTCCAGGAGACCGAGCTGAACTGCCTGGCCTGCGCGAACCCGCTCCATGTCCCGGGGAAACACCGGGAAGACGGCAATCGTCCGCGACGGGTCAGCGATGACGAACAAAGGTTCGCTGCCTGCGACATCGCCGACATTGGTCCGCCGCTCGATAATCACGCCGCTCATCGGCGCAGTCACCGAATAGACCTGCATGCTCTCATTGCTCTCGACGCGTGCGAGAACGCGGCCCGCACCAACGCGGTCGCCGACGTTGCCTGAGACGGACACGACACGGCCCGGGAACTTGGCGCCAACATCCGCCTTCGCGGACGGGTCCAGCTCGACCCTGCCCACAAGCTCTAGCGTTTCGCCGATTTGCGCCGGGCCCACCGCCTCAACCTCGATCCCTGCAGCCCGCGCCGCGGCATCCGGAATCGTTACGCGCCCCTCGTAGGATGGAAATTGCCAGCGGTGCACGCGGCCTTCTTCACGCGCGACCACGACAACGTCGAAGCTGTGCGGCTCGATGACCTCGCCGTTGCCACGAAGGTAATCATTCTCCGGCATGAAGCGAAAATTGTTGATTTCGCCGTCGAGCCGTTTGAGCGTTACCGTCAAAGCCACGCTTTCTGGGGCAATCGGCTTATCGTCGCGATACGCGTAAATGCGGTATTCTGGAGGGACGCCATCTTCGAAGATGGTCATTTCCAGCGCGAAATTTCCGTCGCGAAGCATGCGTCCGTTATGGGGACCTCGCTCATAGCCCCCTTCGGCCGCCTCGCTCTCGGCTTCGGCTTCCCCGGAGTTTCCCCGGCCGCACGCGGCCAGCGGCAAGGCCATGCAAAGCGTCGCCGCAAACGCGACTTTGATCAATTTCATTGGATTGGCTCCCGCGCCAGATGGAGAAAGCGTCCGGTCAGTCAGTCCAGCTCAGCTCGCGCCCTGTGATACCGCTCGGAAGCATCGACGATACGTGTCCGCGCATTGACCAGTGTCAGCTGGGCCGCCGAGACGTCGGCGAAGCTGAAAAAGCCCCGATTGTAGCCGAAACGCACCTGCTCAAGCGTCTTCTCGGCATTGGCGAGGACCTCTGCACGGATCAGTTCGACCTCGTGCCGACTTTCTTCCACTACCTCCGCGGCAAGCGCGATCGCACGTTCCCGATTGAACCGCTCGACCGCAAGTTCCGCTTCGATCTGCCTCCCCCGCGCCAGCGCCTCGGCAACGCGCGCCTGGGACAACCGCCGTCCGCCCAGCGGAAGCGAGACGCCGGCCACCGCCCCAAGACCGCCGGATGCGAGGATGCGCGGCCCAGCCGTGATCGTCGGATCGCGAGCCGCGTTGGCGCGCTGCAATTCGACCGTTGTCAGGGCGCGGGCCCGGCGAGCTTCGAAAATAGCTAGATCAGCCGCTGAGGACGCCGCTGCTTGTACTGGCCTGACGTCGAGGAAACTTTCGGCGTCTGCCACTGAGGTGGCGGGCGCGCCGCCCCACAACGTCGCGAGGCGTTTGAGAGCGGCATCGCGGGTGTGAACCGCCAGAACGACGTCTGCCTCCGCTTCAGCAACACCGGTCTGTGCTCGGGTCCCGGCAAAGATCGGATCCTTGGCGGAAGCGACCCTGCGTCCAACCTCCCGGCGAAGCTCTTGAGCGACGCGCAGTCGCTCACGCGCGACCGCGACCTTGGCCGAAGCCGCCTGGGCCTCGACATAGCCATCCTGAACCAGCTTGATCAGGTCGAGCCGGGCGATCAACGCTTCCGCTTCAACCACGTCGATCTCTCGGTTCACAAGCTCGACCCGAGCGCGACGTTTTCCGCCTCGCTCGAGCGTCTGGGTGTAGGTCCCGGTGATTTGAAACTGGTCGTACAGGTCGCCTATCGGCAGGCCGAAATTCTCTGCCGTGACGTCCACGCTCGGCTGTGGCTTCAATCCTGCCGCATCCCGCGCAGCTTCAAGTGTTTGGCGCCTAGCCGTGGACACGGCAGGAAGCGGCGACGTCCGAAGCGTCTGCCGGATGGCTGCTTCGAGTGTCAGACCGCCAGCTTGCCCGGAATCAAAGCTCGATGTTGGCTGGGCAACACCACTTTGAGCCCATGCAGGAGCGCCTGCAAGGCAACCGGCCAGGATAAGGCCCCACGATGCAGTGCCGGGTCGCCGGCACCGCGCTTTCTTGCACGTCATGAATTCTCTCCGCCAAAACTACCGAAGGGCCCCTAGGCCCTAAGACACGGTCGTTTCAGGCGGCTCGCGGCGGTCGAATGGGTGGCGACCAGCCACGGGTAGCCAAACCGGGCGTGTTGGCTGACGGTGGAGACTCTTGGCGCGTGATATGGCGTGGCCGCATCTCGTCGCCGGGAGAATGGTTGAGGTCCAACGCCGACGACGAGGCGTGGGAGTGAGCTGGTTTACCTTCTGTCGCGTCCAGCGCCTCGGCCGGAATTTCTTGCCCAGGTGCAGCTTCCGCAGGAAGATCATCGTCGTGGCTGTGAAGCTGACCGGCCTGTACGGGTAATTGCGCGTGGGCGAAAAAGTGCATTCCCGTTGCTGACGCTGGCGCGGTCAGCGTCACCGCGCAGCAGATCAGCGCCAGTAAACCGAATAGTTTTCGAGCCAGTATCACACGCGCTGAATATTAAGCATCATTGCTAGACGCAATCGCTAATGTACGAATTTGACCAGCCTCCGACTCCAACTTCATGTCAGCCTCCGAGGCGGCTGATGCTGTCGACAACCTCTATGTGAGTTGCATGCCCAACAGCCAAGAACCAGCGCTTCGGGCGTACCAGCGGATCGCTCCCTTCTACGATTTGATCGATCTGCCGTTCGAGCTCGGGCGCTACCGGTCAATCCGGCCTCTGCTGTTCGAGGGGCTGAGCGGGCGGCTATTGGATGCCGGCGTCGGCACCGGGCGGAACGTCGCTTTCTATCCGTCAGGCTCTGATGTCGTCGGCGTCGACCTTAGCCCGGCGATGCTCAAGCGCGCTGCGCGCAGACGCACAAAATCGGGAGCAAATGTGCGTCTTATGCAAATGAACCTGGCTGAGCTGGCTTTTGCCGACGGCTATTTCGACGCAGCGGTAGCATCATTCGTCTTTTGTACCATGCCAGAAGAAGAGAGGCTGGCGGCGCTTCGCGAGCTGAGGCGCGTCGTTGGCCCGTCGGGACGGGTCAGGCTTCTCGAATATGCGCCTGCGCAGACCCGCTTCAGGCGAGCCCTGGCGCGCATTTGGCAACCGTGGGTCAGCTGGGCGTTCGGCGCCAGGCTCGACCAAGACATTGAGCTGGAGCTGTCCAAGGCGTCGTTGCGGGTGACCGGCTCGCGCTACGTCACCAGCACGATCAAACTTGTCGAGGCGACGCCCGTAGGTGGATGATGCGAGTGTCCCCGCTTTTCCGAAAGCTCACGGCTCTACAGGCGACAGTTTTTGACAGCTCGAATTGAGATGTCGACGTGCAGCCGCGCGTGTCTTGCATATTCTCGTGCTTCAGCCAGGCTGGCAGAATTCAAGGTAAGCGACGCCCACCCGACTACTCGCTGTGGATGGCTCGGCAACGCAGGGAAGGTGTTTGCGGCAGCAGTCCACCGTGCAATCGCGTTTTGCAGCTTCGACCAGCGCTTTGCGGGTTCTCGCCAGCTGCCACCCCAGGACATCGGCTACGACACAGGCATTGTCGTCACGACGAGCCAAGCTTCTTTCACCCTTGAGGCCAGGAAGGATGCCGAGACTACTCGCTCCCGAAATCCTCCCGTCTCCGTTCGCATCGCCGTAGAATGGGCCAGACGAGCCGACGACGAGATTCCTTGCCTCCTCGGCAGCTTCGTGCGCGGAGCGGAGAGTAGAGGCGCCCTGCCATCGTGCAACAGCTCGGTCCAATGCTTCCAGCCTATTCGTCAGACTTTCGGTGCTAGGTTGCTGCGGCTGCGGCTGCGGCTCGGCAGGCGCGGGCTGTGCCAGACCCGATGGAGCTAGATACGGCGTCGTCGGCTCTGGGGAACCACAGGCCATCAGCCCCAGTGAGACCAGCAGAGTTATCATTGCCGTCATGTTCCGGAGCTTTTGCCTTCTGCCAATCATACAGATGATCGTTCCCGACCTGGTCGCGGACAATCGAGCATCACGCGCCATACGCCCAGCAATAGAGAACCACTGCGAGCAACGGCTGAGCGGCCAAAGCCCAGCGAAACCACCACCACTCCGATTCGGGGCAACAGGCACAACTCATCAATTTCCCTCTTAAGCAAGAAATGCCGAAGCGCTTTTCCAGAGCATGTAAAGCGCAACCACAAAGATCAGAGCGGCGAAGAGGGTCGTGAGCATTCCTCTGCGCTCCGAGAGCCGCTTAGCGGCCACCGCGCCCCCGAGGCCGCCTAAGACACCGCCGGCGATGAACGTCGCAGCGAGCTTCCAATCGACCAAGCCCGATGCCGCATAATTCAAAGCGGTCGTAAGGCCAAAGGCAGCGACCGCGATCAGCGAAGAGCCGATGGCGTTGATCATCGGCATTCCCGTCGCTGCGGTCAGACCGGGCACAACGAGGAAACCTCCGCCGATTCCGAAGAAGCCTGAAAAGGCTCCAGCGCCAGCTCCAAAGCCGAGCAACTTGCCGGCATTGTCTCCGCCAAGAACGACGTCGGGATTGCCGGCACTACCGCGACGCCGAAGCATGAGAACACCCACGGCGATCATCACGAATGCGAACAGGAAGAGGAGCTTCTCTCCGTCGACCGCTTTTCCCAATGTCGAGCCCGCGAAGGCCCCAGCGACGCCCGCAACCGCGAAGACCGACGCGCACCGCCATTTCACCGTGCCCGCTCGCGCGTGACTTGCAAGCCCGGTCGCGGCGTTCACCGCCACAGCGAAGGCACTCGTGCCAATCGCGACGTGCGGGTTGGTCATCCCGACCAGATACACGATCAAGGGCACCGCGAGGATTGAGCCACCGCCCCCCACGAGCGCCAGCACGAAACCGACAAGGGCTCCGGACCCGGTGCCGAGCAGATATTGAGTGGCGTCGAGCATGCCGCGTCAGTCGCCCTGGCGCGCCATTTTCTGCAGAGCAGCCGCACGCCCGCCAGTGCGGCAGAACGCCACCACCGGGCCGTCGGATTGCCGGATCGCCTCGGCAAAGGCGCGAGCGTCTGTATCGTTAGCCTGGCCCGGAACGACCGGGATATGCCGGTAACTCATTCCATGCCGCTGCGCTTCGGCCTGCAGATCATCGGAAAGCGGCTGGTCTGGTGCTTCGCCATCTGGCCGGTTGTTGATCAACATTCGACAGCCCTGAGCGGCGAGCTCCTCGATCTCGTTGACCTGGACCTGACCGCGCGTCGTTACCTTGGTCTCATCGATCATCGTTTCAATTCCTTTGGCTTGAGATGAAGAGTTGGAAGAGCGCTTCCTGCTGCTTTGTGCAGAAGCATGCCGGCGAGCATTGCGGCCGCAAACAGCCACAGTTCCCACCGGCCGAGTGCGAGGCCCGCTATCGCCGGCCCGGGACACAACCCGACGAGCCCCCAGCCAATGCCGAACAGGGTGGCGCCGGCGAGCAGCTTCGAGTTCAGTTCACGGCTCTCGGGTATTTGAAACTGCGTTTCGAGCAGCGGCCGGTCCATGCGCCTCACCACCGCATAAGCCATAGCTGACGGGATCAATGCTCCGCCCATCACCAAGGCGAGGGTCGGGTCCCAATTTCCGGCGACATCGAGGAACGCCAGTACGCGCGCCGGATTGACCATGTCCGACAGGGCAAGCCCGGCGCCGAAGATGACCCCGACCAGAAGCCCCGGAAGCGTATTGCGCATGGTCATGCGCCGACCAGGTGGCGGGCGATGAACACCACCGCCAACCCCGCGGCCATGAAAGCGAATGTTGCCGTGATCGAGCGGGGCGAGAGCCGAGCAAGCCCGCACACGCCGTGGCCGCTGGTACAGCCGTTCCCCAGACGCGTTCCGAAACCGACGAGCAGCCCAGCGACAAAGAGCAGCGGGACCGACGAAGACACATCGACTTGCGGCTGACGGACGAAGGCCGAGATCAACGCTGCACCCGCCGGCAACCCGATGACGAAGGCGGCGGCCTGACTCCAAGGCACGCCGGGTCCGCTGATGCCGCTCGCACGAGCCGCCATGCCGCTGACGCCGGCGATGCGGCCGCTGAGCAGGAGCAGGAGCCCGGCCGCAGTGCCGATCAGCATACCGCCGGCGACTGCGGCGAGGGGTGACAAAGGTGTCATGGGGCGATCCTAGAAGGCGTTCAGCGGCAGCTTGAGGTAACTGGTGCCATTGTCTTCGGGCTCGGGCAGCCGGCCGCCGCGCATGTTGACCTGTATCGACGGCAGGATCAGCTTCGGCATGGCCAGCGTCGCATCGCGCTGCGTCCGCATCTCAACGAACTGGTCCTCGCCCACGCCTTCGTGGAAGTGAACGTTGCCGGTCCGCTCGGCCAGGATCGTCGTCTCCCAGACATACTCCTCGCGGTTGGGCGCCTTATAGTCGTGGCAGAGGAAGACGCGGGTCTCGTCGGGAAGCTGCAGGAGCCGCTCGACGGACCGGTAAAGCTGGCGGGCATCGCCGCCGGGGAAATCGGCGCGAGCGGAGCCGTAATCGGGCATGAACATCGTATCGCCAGTGAAAAGCGTATCGCCGATCACGTAGGCCATGTCGGCCGGCGTATGTCCCGGCACATGCAGCGCGATCAGCGGGATCTCGCCGAGCATCAAGGTATCGCCGTCGTGCAGCAACCGGTCGAACTGCGACCCGTCGCGCTGGAACTCCGTTCCTTCGTTGAAGATCTTCCCGAAGACGTCCTGCACCGTCAGGATGGCGGAGCCGATCACCATTTCCCCGCCCAGTTTTTCCTGAAGATAGGGGGCGGCCGACAGGTGGTCGGCGTGGGCATGGGTCTCGATTACCCAACGAACCTTCAAGCCTTGCTCGCGCACAAAAGCGATGATTTTGTCAGCGGATTTGAACGAGGTGCGCCCGGCTGCGTGGTCGAAATCAAGCACGCTGTCGATGATCGCGGCGTCTTTGGTCGAAGGGTCGTGGACGACATAGGACGCAGTGAATGTGGTCTCATCGAAAAATGCTTCGACGTGCGGCGCGCGGACTTCGCCGCGCATGACCGCGCGGACCTGATCCTGGGCTTGGGCGAGATTGACCTCTGACATGTTTAGCTCCGCTTCGAGGTTTGCGTGTCGGCCCGCCCCAGTTCCGGGCAAAAGAGATCGTGGAGGAGAGCGAGGATTTGCTCGGCGCGCGGGTCGCAGAGGCGGTAATGTACCGTCTGCGCCTGCTTGCGGGTGGCGACGAGCCCTTCCTCGCGAAGCTTGGCGAGATGCTGCGACAGCGCGGACTGGCTAAGGTCGACACGGTCGGCGAGTTCGCCAACGCTGAGCTCGCCGCTGGCCGAGAGATGACACAGCACGAGCAGACGAGGTTCGTTTGCCATCGCCTTGAGAAGCGAAACAGCTTCACCAGCCTGGCGACTGAATTTTGACAGCAGCTTCAAATCCACCAAACTCTCCATTAGCCTTCACTAATTTAGAATGTTCTGATGGAGTTTCAAGTCTCGCTTTGGCAGATGCGGTCTAGGCGTGGATGATGGGTCTTGCGTCGATCAAGCGGCCAGCAGTCAGGGCACGTCCGTTTTCTTTTCCAGTCGCTGGAGCGTTCCTGCAGTAAGAAGTTGGAAGCACCTGCGGCTCCGTGCGGACGCTAAGCCTGCGCGCTGAGGATAGTGCGCCGAGAGGTGCGCGCCACGGGGCAAGGGCTCACGGCGGCATGTTGTGTTCGACCCCTGATCCAATCGCAGTGCAAATGTCCGCTTTGGGTCGAACGCAGCCACATTATCTCTACCGCGACTCCGGCTGGCTGAGAACGCGATTCGGAAGCTCGAAGAGAGAACAAAACGTCCAACTAACCTCCCAACCGCCTGATGAGGTTCAATCGGACGGTTGGAAAGAGCGTTCCAAAACAATGGTGAGCCCTGCTGGATTCGAACCAGCGACCTACTGATTAAAAGTCAGTTGCTCTACCAACTGAGCTAAGGGCCCACACAGCCGAAGCGGCGTTAGCCTTCGAGCCGCGCTCCGGCAAGGCGACGAGAGCCTCGCTAGCGCCGCGCGTGGCCGAAGGTGCTGTGTTCCGCCTGCTCTTCATCGGCTGGCTCTTCAACCCGGAGCGGCGCCGCGAATGTCGCCGTAACCTGCGGGAAGGGGATTTCGATACTGGCGCTGTCGAGCGCCCGTTTGACTGATCTGATCGCTGTGTCGCGGGTCTTGTGCATGTCCAGCACCTTCGATCCCGCCCACCAACGAACGGTGAAATCGATAGAGCTCTCGTTGAACTCGCGAGCGAAAACCTCGATTGGCCGGTTGGCATCGATGCCGTCAGCGGATTTCACGGCACCCGCGATCACCTCTGCCGCCTGGTCCAAGTCCGTGCTGTAGGCGACTCCGACGACGATCTCGTAGCGCCGATTCGCCGCGTCGGTGATCACCTTCACCGGGTTTTTGAACAGGAAGCTGTTGGGGACGATCGCCAGCTCGTTGTCCAGCTTGCGCAAATAGGTCTCGCGAACGTTGATCAGCTCGACCCGCCCCTCGATTCCTTCGCATTCCACATAGTCGCCAATGCGCATTTTCTTGCGCAACATGATCAGTACGCCGGCAAGGAAATTCTCGAAGATATCCTTGAAGGCGAGGCCGATCGCGACGGAGCCGAGTCCGAGAACGGCGAGCAGCGTGCCGGCATTCACGCCTGGCATGATAACAGCGAAGGCGACGAGAAATCCGACGATCCAGACGACGACGTTGGCGAGGGTGATCAGCAGCTGCGCAAGGCTCGGCCGGATCCCGGTGCGGGCGGTCATCCGGCGGACTCCGCCACGCACCAGCGTCGCGGCTCCCCAGGCCAGCAGCAGCACGAGCGCCGCGATCGCGAATTGCGGGAGCATGCGAACCAGGTCCGCGATCATCTCCTGCACGCGCTCGACGAGAATGTTGAGGATGTCCATTGCCATGCCGCCTCGATCCAACGGCGGAGGCGGAGAGCGGGTTCCCGGTCAGCTAGCCGTCGCGCACAGGGAGCGGCCTCGCCAGCCTGTGGCGGAGCTGGCGGGGGGTAAGGCCCCGGGCGATCGGCCAGTTGGGCGCGACGGCAGCCATCGGCCCTATAACGAAGCTGCGCACGGCCGTTGCCGGGTGTGGGATGGTCAGTTCGCGCGAGCGCCACCTGCCTCCGCTCCAAGCGATGATGTCCAGGTCAAGCACTCGGCTGCCCCAGCGGCGGCCCCGGCGGCGCCCGAAGTCGCGCTCGAGGTGCTTGAGCGCACGCAGCATGTCCGGCGGAGAAAGGCTGCTCTCGACCAGCGCGACGCTGTTGGCGAAGTCGCGCCCGGTGCCGCCATGCGCCGGGTTGAGCAGGATCGGCGAGGCGTCGAACAGCCCGAAATCGCGATCGAGCGCAGCGATCGCCGCTTCGACGACACCGGGCGGACGGCCGTAGCGGCCGTGCGGGCGGTTCGACCCGATCGCGATCGCGTAGAGGTGCGTTGCCTCGTCCAAGGCCGAGCGCCTAGGTGAGCGCAATGCAGTTCGCCAGCCCCGCCGACCGCTCGCCGATCCCGCAGGCCGAAGCGCCGCGCGACTGCCCGCTGTGTCCGCGGCTGGTCGCTTTCCGGCACCAATGCCGAGCCGAACACCCGGATTGGTGGAACGCGCCGGTGCCGGCGTTCGGCGACCCGAGGGCGTGGCTGGGAATCGTCGGGCTCGCTCCGGGGAAGCAGGGCGCCAACCGCACCGGCCGGCCGTTCACCGGGGATTTCGCCGGCGAGTTACTCTACGCGACGCTGGCGAAATTCGGGCTGAGCGAGGGGGAGTATCGCGCCGACTCTGGCGACGGGCTGCGGCTCGATGGCGCGATCATCCTCAACGCGGTCAAATGCCTGCCGCCGGCCAACAAGCCCGAGCCCGTCGAGATCAGGACCTGCCGCAACTATCTCGAGGCGGGGCTGGCGGCACTGCCAACGGTGCGGGTGGTCATCGCGCTCGGGCAGATCGCCCATGTCGCGGCCGCGCGTGCGCTTGGCTTGCCGCCGGCGGGGACCAGGTTCGGCCACGGTGCCGAGGCCGCCGCTTCCGACGGGCGGGTGCTGCTGTCGAGCTACCATTGCTCGCGCTACAATCAGAACACCCGCAAGCTCGATGCAGCGATGTTCGAAAGCGTGTTCGCCAGGGCCGTGGAGCTAGGCTGTGGCTGAGCAAATTGCGACCCAGCGCCTGCTGCTGCGCCGATTCCGCCTCGATGATACGGTGGCCATGCACCAAATCATGATCGATGTGGTGGCGATGCGCTTCTGGTCGACCCTGCCGCACGAAAGCATGGAGCAGACGGAGGCATGGGTGCGCTCCGAGGTCGAAGCACCCCCTCATTTGAGCGACGATTTCGTCGTGACTCTCAACGGCGCGCTAATTGGCAAGCTCGGCTGCTGGCGCCTGCCTGAGATCGGGTTTCTTCTTGGCCGGGAGGCGTGGGGGAATGGCTACGCGATCGAAGCGATGACCGCTTTCGTAGCACGCCGACGCGCCCTCAGCTCGACCGAGCTTACGGCCGCCGTCGACCCCCGAAATGCCGCCTCGCTCCGGCTGCTGCATAACGCGGGATTCGAGGAGACCAGGCGGGCAGAGCGCACCTGGAAGCTCGGCGATGAATGGTGCGACAGCGTTTACCTGAGGCTCGACTTGAGGCGTTAGCGCAGCTGGCTGTCCTTGCTGCCGCGACGGTTGATCGAAGAGTGGACCACTGCCGCGTCGCGCGCGGACTGGCAGGCGACGCAGGTGCGTACTCCGGGAAGGGCCTCGCGCCGTTTTTTCGGGATCGGCTCGCCGCAATCGTCGCAGTCCTCGGCCGACTCGCCCAGCGGCATGCGCGCGCGGGCGGCGGCGACGGCATCCTTCACCGTGTCGTCGATCTGGTCCTGCACCGCGCCGTCGCGCGTCCATCCGCCTGCCATGCTCGAGACAATGAGCGAGCGGCAGATCCGGTTCCTACAGGTCCTGCGTCAGCCGCCCGTACAGCTCCGGCCGGCGGTCGCGGAAGAAGCCGAAGGCGGCGCGGTGCTTCTTCGCCGCGGCGAGGTCGAGTGTGGCGACGAGAGCGCCGGTTTCCTCAGGTCCAAATTCGGCGAGCATGTCACCGCGCTCGTCGCAGATGAAGCTGTGGCCGTAGAATCGCTGGCCGCCCTCGGTGCCGATGCGGTTGGCGGCGACCACCGGCACGACGTTGGAAACAGCATGGCCAACCATCGCCCGGCGCCACAGCCTTGAGGTGTCGAGTTCGGGGTCGTGTGGCTCGGTGCCGATCGCGGTCGGATAGAAGAGGATTTCGGCGCCCATCAGCATCATCGCTCTTGCGGTCTCGGGGTACCACTGGTCCCAGCAGACGCCGACGCCGAGCGTCGAGCGGTCCGGCCCCGGCCATACCTTGAAACCGGTATTGCCGGGTCGGAAGTAGAACTTCTCCTGGTAGCCCGGCCCATCGGGGATGTGGCTCTTGCGGTAGATACCGGCGACTTCGCCGTCAGGGCCGATCATCGCCAAGCTGTTGTAATGGTGCGGTCCGTCGGCTTCGAAGAAGCTCGTCGGGATGGAGATTTTGAGCTCGGCGGCGAGCGCCTGCATTGCCAGCACCGATGGGTGCTCGGCCACCGAGCGCGCTGTGGCGAACAGGCTCTCTTCCTCGATCCGGCAAAAATAGGGGCCTTCGAACAGCTCGGGCGGCAACACCACCTGCGCGCCCTTCGAATGCGCGTCTCGCACCAGCTCGGAGACGGCGCGGATGTTGGCGTCCGTGTCCTCGCCAAACGAGAGTTGCAGCGCAGCGACGGTGAGCTTGGTCATTCTGGAACCTGCTGCGAAATACAGTGGAAGCTTCCGCCCCCTGTCAGGATGTGGTCGGCGCGAAGGCCGATTGCAACGCGATCGGGAAACAGTCCCTGGATCGCAGCGACGGCCGCACGGTCGTTGGCGGCGCCATATTGCGGCACCACCACCGCGGCATTGCCGATGTAGAAATTCATGTAGCTCGCCGGGATGATGTCGCCTTCGTCGCTGAGCAGCCGTCCGGGCGAGGGGATGGTGACGATGTCGAGGCCAGCCGCCTGGAGCCGCTTGGCCGCATCGAGGTACACCGCCTCGTTCGGGTCATCATCGGCGGGATCGGGAACGGCGACCCGACCAGGGCCGACGAAGCGCGCGAGATTGTCGACATGGCCGTCGGTGTGGTCGTTGAGCAGCCCGGACCCGAGCCACACGACCCGGGTGAAGCCGAGGTCGTCGCGCAGCCGCTGCTCGACTTCGTCACGGGTCAGCGTGTTGCGGTTGGGATTGAGCAGGCATTGCTCGGTGGTGATGACGGTGCCGGTGCCGTCATGGTCGATGGCGCCACCTTCTAGAATCCAGTCGGCCTTGGCGAATGGCAGTCCGGCTGCGCGGGCGAGCCGCTCGCCAATCTCTTGGTCCCCCTCCAAATCATACTTGCCGCCCCAGCCATTGAAGCCAAACCCGCGGGCAACGCGCCCCTCGCGGGAGCAGGCGATGACCGGGGCGGTGTCCCGAAGCCAGATGTCGCCGAACTTCTCGACGATCACCGTGGCGAACGGCGCCAGCTTGCGTGCAGCCGCCGCGGCATCCTCATGGGCGGCGACCAGCCGCACTTCCTCGCCCTTGCCGTCGGCGTGGACAGCGGCGGCGAACGCCGCGACTTCGCGCTCTGCGGGCTGGAGGTCTGCGAGCCACAGATCGGGATCGCTCGGAAAGCCGATCCACACCGCCTCATGCGGCGCCCATTCGGGTGGGGGAGGAGTAGGCATCGGCGCTGGGCTACCAAGACAATACGAAAAGGGCGACCCCGCAGGATCGCCCCGTCGGTCGCGGCTGGTCAGAAGATCAGCGCGAGTAGAATTCGATCACGAGGTTGGGCTCCATCCGCACCGGATAGGGCACCTCGTCGAGCGTGGGCACTCGGTTAAAGGTCACTTTGGAAGTGCCGTCAGGAACCACATATTCGGGCACGTCACGCTCGGCCAGGCCCTGCGCCTCGACCACCAACGCCATCTCCTGCGCCTTGGGCCCGAGCTCTATGACGTCGGCAACGTTGACCCGGCGCGAGGCGATGTTGCACTTCACGCCGTTGACGCGAATGTGGCCATGGCTGACCAGCTGCCGGGCCGCCCAGATCGTCGGCGCGAATTTGGCGCGATAGACGATCATGTCGAGCCGGCGCTCGAGTAGCCCAATCAGGTTCTGCGATGCGTCGCCCTTCATCGCGCTGGCTTCGGTATAAGTGCGCTTGAACTGCTTTTCGGTGACGTCGCCGTAATAGCCCTTGAGCTTCTGCTTGGCGCGCAGCTGGATGCCGAAATCGCTGACCTTGCCCTTGCGGCGCTGGCCATGCTGGCCGGGGCCGTATTCGCGGCGGTTGACCGGGCTCTTCGGGCGTCCAAAGACGTTCTCGCCCATGCGGCGGTCGAGCTTATACTTGGCGGGACTGCGCTTGCTCACTTCAAAATCCAATCTGCTGTTGTCGTCAAAGCCCGGACCGCGCCACCGATCCAGTTGACCGGCAGGACCATCACTTCACCGGGGTGTGAGGTCGATTGCGAGCGGCGCGCCTAGCGGAGGCGCGCCGGAATTGCAAGCTGGGGGCTAGCCCCTCTCTGGCACCGTCACTGGAGCAAGCTCTGGTGCGTTCAGCCGCTCGGGCGTCC
>JACCSV010000130.1 GCA_013812805.1 Sphingomonas sp.
CGACCGCGACCAGAACGGCGTTCTCGGGCCGGTACCACCGCTCGTAAAACGACCGCAAAGCGGGCTCGGTCACCGCCGACAGCGAACGCGACAGCCCATCTGGACTGCGCACCGTGCTCCTCAGTTCTGGACCGTGGAACTTCGCCAGCGCCTCGCTCACTCGGCGGGCTTCGTCCGCTTTCTCGACTTGCTCGGAGATGACGACTCCATGCTCACTCGCAATGACGCTGGGGGAGAAGATCACGCCATCCGCAACGTCGCGGAGCCAGCCAAACCCCTGGCGTGTTCCAGCGGCATTGGCGGAATTGAAATCGAGTTGATAGGCGGTCGCGAACTGCGATGTTTCGGCATTCAGGTCGCGCCCGAAATCCACTCCGAGCCTGGCAAAGGCCGAGTCGAGCCCGCCTTGCGGAGCCGACCTCGTCTGGCGAAACGCCAGGTGTTCCACAAAATGCGCAAAACCGCGCTCACTGTCGCTTTCGTCGATGCTTCCGACTTCGAAGCCAAGGCGCAGCGACAGCTCGCCGGCGGGACTCGCCGACTGCCGGACGAAATAGCGCATCCCGTTTGGCAGCACCCCCGAGCGAACCGACGCATCGGCCTCGACCGAGCGGCGGACGTGTGTATCGTCCGCACCAGATGGCTGGCCGAGCGCGGGCATGCCGCAACCAAGCGCCGAAGCGGCCAGGACGAGGCAAGCGCCGGCAACGTCAACTTTTCGCATTACAAAATCCCGTGCTCTTTAGGGAGCTTAGCCAGCCACGTGCCGAAATCCAGACGTTTCGGATCCCGGCTGGCGGAGTAATCGCAAGGTGCGACATTTGGGTCGCGGCGTCTGGCCGGCGGCTCACTCGCAAGAAGGGTCCGACGGACCGTTCACTCTCCCGCGGCGATCTGCTCCCAGAAATCGGGCGTTTCCGGCTCTGGCTCGCGCGGCCGGTACTCGGCGCTTTTGACCCAGCCGGGCGGCACCATCTGGTCAAAGCTGTCGTCGAACGACCAGCCTTGCGCCAGCATCCGCGGCATCTCGCGCTCGCGCAGCTTTTGCAGCTTGTCGACCAGCCGCTGGCGGATGGCTGCGACCTCCTCTTCCGGCGGTTCAATCTGCGCGATCGACTGCACCTGCGTGGCGCTGCCGTGCAGCCGCACGATCCGGATTGCCTCGGCGACGCTCACCCGCGGCTCCACCTCGCCGGTGTCGAGATCGTCGGGATCGAAGCTCTTCTTCGCGGCCTCGACCAGATGCATCTCGATCGCCGCCCGCCCGCTCTCCAGCACCGCGTCCCACTTGGCGCGAAAGTCCGGCCGCTTCATCCGCCGCGCATAGACCGCGTTCGACGAAACTCCCGCCGCGTCGGCCGCACGCCGGACGTTGGCGCTCCCCGCCAGCTCCTCGAAGAACCGCCGCTCCGCCGCCGCGTCCCACCGCCCCGCCCCCACGCGCTTCAGCTGCCCGCCAAGAGCAGTCGTGGCCATCAATTCCTCCCCGGGACGGGGAGGGGGACCGCTGAGCGCAGACTCAGCGGTGGAGGGGGCGCGGAGGATCGCAGGAACGCCAGACAGCCCCGCGCCCTTCTTCACCCGCTCCCAAAACCCGACTCGCTCGGCCACCGCCTCCTCCGCTCGTCCTGAGCGAAGTCGAAGGGCGTCCTCCCAGCCTTCCGCAAAATCGGCATGAGTCCGCCGCCGGTAATAAGCGGTCGAATGGTCGATCCCCGCGTCCTGAGCCGCCGCCCGGACGTCCCCGCACCGCTCCAGCGCACGGAGGAATGTGATTGTCCACCGCGGCGCCTTGCGCCCCTTCGTCATCCCGGACTTGATCCGGGATCCAGCTTCTTGTCCTGGTCCAAATCTTCCCACCCCGCCGATTCGTGCCAGTCACTAACCTATTTGGTTAGATGTAGGACAGGGTTTTTTTCAGCGCTCGCATCACGCGCCGGCTAATGTCTGCTTCCGATCCAGAGCACACCTCCGGAGGCGGTCACCGCAGCGCTAGTCTGGCATTATTGGTAGCTCGATGAAGACGCCGCCGGCTTCGAATTCGGTCGTCCACTTGATCTGGCAGCGCGCCTCGGTTCCGTGGTGCGATCTGATGATGACAATCTCGCCGAGCCGCAGGTCCTGCGCGCGGTGCTCGAGGGTGAAGCCTGCGCGTGAAAGGTCCTTCACGTAAACCAAGAAGTCTCGACCATCCGAGTTGATCAGTGTGGCTTCCTGGCGCATCTCGATCCGGCGCTGCCGCCTTGCAGGGACTTCAGCCAGTGATCGCATCGCGCGCTCATACCACCGCGCCCGCCACGGAACTACCGCGCATTCCCCAGGCATCAAGCTTCATCGGTCTGGACATTGTGAAGACGCGTCATTTTGAGACCGTCGGTAATCGGTTCAATGACGGCGAAGGTGCCGGCGATGATTGAATGTTCCGCTATGGGTGGAAAGCGGACATTCGGCAGGCATTACCGCCTACGGAGTTTCCCGGCGAACACCGCAGCGGGACACACGGTTTTGGAAGCGCATGGACCCATCACGTCCAAGTAGGCCGGCCATTCTTCACCAATCTTGAGCAAGACGCTGCCACGGCCTTCCCGCAGGCGCAGAGTGGCCGACCTGTCAAGCGGTAGGCTCAGCGGCGTTTTACTGGCCTCTGCACCGTCATCTGGGTGATTGCCTTCGTAGATGGTGAAGTGATCGCCTCGCCACTCGACGCGATAGAGGTTGAAGTCATGCACCGGCGTTTGTTTGCTTTGGAGTTTCGCTTCCGCCGGAAGGCAGAATTTTTCCCCGCATGTTTCATTTGCGCCGGCGGAGGCGGCCGCAACAAGAAAAACCATCATCGGCGCTACGCGCTTAAGCATTGCTGGAGACTGGCAGCTAATGTCCGCAATGGGTCGAAGCGGACATTAGATGAGCAGGACGACCCCGACGCATGCAAGGCATATTGCTGGCGATAGGAGCCACGCCCACGCCTTGCCCAATCGACCCGCCTCTCGCGCATGAACTGCCTGCGCAGGTCCGAACGTGCATAGGAATGGCAACAGAATCGCGAGGGCAATCAAGGCCAGCGCCGCTCCGGTGGAGAGGCTGCTCATCGGCAATATCGCAGCGAAGATGACCAAGGCGGAGAAGAAGAGCGCCGGGATCGTCACGATCGGGACTGCCCAAAGCAACACGTCAAAGGACGACATTCGGATTGATGGTTTCACGAGAGGAGCTTAGGCCCTCGCGCCGGCAGAGGCTAACGTCCGCGCTGTGCGGAAAGCGGACATTGACGCCTTGAGTTGCTGAAGCCGATAAACACGCGGATGCGCCTAATCATTCTTCTCGCGATTCCTCTGGCGGCGTGCGCAGAGCCAGGCGGGGAACAGGCGCTATCAGACGCTGACGTTAGGCGTTCTGTGGCTGAGCTCCAATCCGGCCACATCCAAGCCAATGTTCCCAACGAGCCGGATTTCACCCGTTTGCTGCAACGAGATCTCGACGCCTACTTCGCAGCGCGAGGTCTTCATAGCCCTGTGACCAAATTCGAAATGTTGAGACGAGAAGCCACGCAGAGCGGCGTCGCATATCCGAAGTTCTACCTTTGGGTTCGTGTACGGTCGTCCAATCGCCGCGTCGCTTCTGGGGCTGTCCGCGTCGCAGCGGTGCAACGACAGCGGTTCGAAGTCAGCGATTTCTTGTCCACCGCAGAAATCATTGCTCAGCCGGGCCGCGTGGGATCAATCTTTCCGGCGCTCCTCGTACCGGGAATAATCAAACGCGCCACTTCGGAGGCTCCTCACGTCAGGCGCTAATGTCGACAATGGTGGAAAGCGGACATTGGAAGCCATGTCTACAGCAGGCTATATGGAGCTATGCGGACAGCCACACAGACGATCGTCAATCGGATTGAGAAGCCGATCTACATCACGATCGAGCTGACACCCCAAGCCTACGAGCTGGAGCTGGGGGAGGAACTCACCTTGATCTACGACATAGAAGTCGACGGAAATGCTCTGCAGATCGACTTCGTCAGCGAAAATGAGCTGGTGATCTGGCCGAACGGCGAGGACCCTAGAGTGCTCATCGGCGACAAGCCGGGCGCTGACCGAAACTGGAAGTTCAAACACCGCTAGTAGCTAATGTCTGCTTTGGGTGGAAAGCGGACATTATGGCGCTAACATTGCGCATGGCCCCGCCTGCTGGACAGTTCAGTTCGCCCCACGCCGCAGGATGGTGGTCACTCATTCTCGTCATCTTGGTTCTGCTGCCGCTATGGGTAGCTGTTGGAGCGGCTGGCGCGGCTCGGCACAGCGCCTTTTACTTTGCTTCTGCTGCTTTGTGGCTGGCTGTGTTGGTGGCGCTGGCTGCTGGCCCTCGTTGCCCAAACTGCAAGCAGTCCGTGTTCACCGGACGTTGAGGCCGACTACGAGTTGGCCGACCGTGGCCAAGCCGCGTCTGCTCTGGTTGCGGCAACGACCTGACCACTTTGCGGGCCTAATGTCTGCCTTGGGTGAAAAGCGGGAATTAGGACTGCGCCGACAGGACGTTCAAATTCAAATCTATACCTAGGACGGCCAACTCGCCGAGCAGCCACGAACTAAAGGTTTCGCCAGTATCGCCCGTGCAATGCCATGACACAAATAGCACCAGCGAGCCGCCGTCCAAACGCAGCTTTTCCAGCGCGGCCCGACGGAACTTGAGCGTTTCGAGGGCCGTGCCAATACATTTAGCGAGTTGGCCGTCCGATCCGGCGTCCAAGCGAAATGCGCAGTAGGTTTCGTCGCGGTAACCGTCCAGCGACCTCCCCTGAGGCGTGGTTCTAGGTTCGCTAGTCGACCAACTCCGGTCAGCCTTCAGGCCGACTAGCTGAGCGATGTCGCTCGCACCGGCAGTAGGATGCCTGACACGTAGCGAGATGATGAAGTCGAAGGCCCCTGCCATGCAGACCATCTACACTGAGCGAAGGAGCGGGCGATACTGCCCATAGCTGATGTCCGCAATGGGTCGAGAGCGGACATTACATGGCACAAAGAAAAAGGCCGCCCCTTGCGGAGCAACCGTTTCCTTGTTCCTAAACCGGCTCCAAGTACCACTTGGAGACGAAGCTTTTAGCCCAGCATCTCCTGCTCGAGCTTCTTGGCCATCTCTTCGATATTCTCCGGCGGCCATCCGGGGATGTCCATGCCGAGGCGAAGGCCCATGCTCGCCAGCACTTCCTTGATCTCGTTCAGGCTCTTGCGCCCGAAATTCGGCGTCCGCAGCATCTCCGCCTCGGTCTTCTGCACCAGATCGCCGATGTAGATGATGTTGTCGTTCTTCAGGCAGTTGGCGCTGCGCACGCTGAGCTCGAGCTCGTCGACCTTCTTGAGCAAATAGCGGTTGAGCTGGTTGGTGTCGGTGGGGGTTTCCGATGCCATCGCCGGCTGGCCGATCATCGCCGGAGCGGCGGTTCGGATCTGGCCTTCGTCGAAGTGGACGAACAGCTGCAGCTGGTCCTGCAGGATGCGCGCCGCATAGCCGAGCGCGTCCTCCGGGGTCACCGTGCCGTCGGTCTCGATGGTCAGGGTCAGCTTGTCGTAGTCCAGCTCCTGCCCGACGCGGGTGTTCTCGACCTTGTAGGCGACCTGACGGACCGGCGAGTAGAGCGCGTCGACCGGGATCAGGCCGATCGGCGCGTCGGCCGGGCGGTTGGCCTGGCTCGGCACATAGCCTTTGCCGATGTCGACGGTCAGCTCCATGTTGAGCGTCGCGCCTTCATCGAGGTGGCAGATGACGAGGTCGGGGTTGGTGACCTCCATGTCGCCGCTGACGGCGATCATCCCGGCGGTGACTTCCGCCGGGCCGCTGGCGGAAAGCTGCAGCCGCTTGGGGCCTTCGCCTTCCATCTTCAGCGCCACCTGCTTGATGTTGAGGACGATGTCGGTGACGTCCTCGCGAACGCCGACAAGGCTGGAGAATTCGTGGAGCACGCCTTCGATCTTGATCGAGGTGACGGCGGCGCCCTGGAGCGAGGAGAGCAGCACCCGCCGAAGCGAGTTGCCAAGGGTCATTCCAAAGCCGCGCTCGAGCGGCTCGGCAACGAACACGGCGCGGCGGCGCATGTCGCTTCCGCCGACCTTCTTTTCGAGTGCGTTGGGCTTCTTCAGTTCCTGCCAGTTCTTCGCGTTGACGGCCATTTTTGTTCCTTGGCAGCTGGGGTGACGGCGTCCCGCCAAACCCTGATTTCAAAACTCTTTCGTCATCCCGGCGAAGGCCGGGACCCAGGCGAACGACTCGCTTAAACTCGGCGGCGCTTGCTCGGGCGAACGCCGTTGTGCGGGATCGGAGTGACGTCGCGGATCGAGGTGATGGTGAAGCCGACCGCCTGCAGCGCTCGAAGCGCGCTCTCGCGGCCCGAGCCGGGGCCCTTCACTTCGACTTCCAGCGTGCGGACGCCATGGTCGGCGGCTTTCTTGCCGGCGTCCTCGGCGGCGACCTGCGCCGCGTAAGGCGTCGACTTGCGCGAACCCTTAAAGCCCATCATCCCGGCCGAGCTCCAGGCGATTGCATTGCCCTGCGCATCGGTGATGGTGATCATCGTGTTATTGAAGCTGGCGTTCACATGGGCGACGCCGGCGGTGATATTCTTGCGCTCTTTCCGGCGAACGCGCTGGGGTGCTTGAGCCATATCGAATTCCTACAATCTAAGCTGCTGAGCGGACTGGAAAAGAAGTGAGACGATCGTCCCGCGGACGATCGTTACTTCTTTTTACCCGCGATCGGCTTGGCCTTGCCCTTGCGAGTGCGCGCGTTGGTGTGCGTGCGCTGGCCGCGGACCGGAAGCCCCCGACGATGGCGAAGGCCGCGATAGCAGGCGAGGTCCATGAGCCGCTTGATGTTCATCGACGTGGTTCGGCGAAGGTCGCCCTCGACCATCTGGTCGGCGTCGATCGCCTCGCGGATATGAAGCACCTCCTGGTCGGTCAGGTCCTGGACCCGCCGCTCAGGCGCGATGTTCAGCTTATCGGTGATCGACTTGGCCGTGGTTCGGCCGATTCCGTGGATGTAGGTCAGCGCGATCTCGACGCGCTTGTTCGAAGGAATATTTACTCCGGCGATACGTGCCATTCTTAATCCTTTTTCAGCTCCACAGGCGGCAAGCGCCCATCTCTTCGCTACAAGCCCGTTCCAGGACCCCGTCAAAGTCCTACTTTGACGGGAACCCTCTAACGCAAAACCGACGCGCGCACGAATGCGCCGCCGGAATCCGGTGAAACGGGATGGGCTGGAGATAGGTCCGTGGACGGTTCGAGTCAAGCCGACTAAGCGCCCAAGCCATGGAGCGGTTCACCTCACGCGATCCCGTGCCCCAGCGCCTGCGCGGGAGTATCCTCGCGCTCGGCAATTTCGACGGTTTTCACCTCGGTCACCAGGCGGTCGTCAACCGCGCTATCGCCCGCGGATTTCACGAGCGGCGGCCGGTGATTATCGCCACTTTCGATCCGCATCCGGTCCGCTTCTTCAAGCCCGACGTACCGACTTTCCGGTTGACCAGCCTCGACCAGCGCGAGCGCCTGTTCGACCAGGCTGGCGCCGACGCGATGCTGGTCTTCCAGTTCGACGCCGACCTGGCGGCAACAGGCGCCGAGGAGTTCGTGTCGGAAATCCTCGCCGAGCGGGTCGGCGCTGCGGGAATCGTCACCGGCACCGATTTCACCTTCGGCCGCGGCCGCAGCGGCAGTGCCGAGGTGCTGCGCGAGCTTGGCGAGGAGCATGGCATCACTGCCGAGGCGCTGGCGCCGGTCCTGCTCGACGGCGAGCCGGTTTCGTCGAGCCGGATCCGCGAGGCGCTTGCCGCCGGCGACCCGGGGACCGCCACGCACTTGCTGACCCGCCCGTTCGCGGTCGAAGCAGTGGTCGAGCATGGCGACGGCCGCGGCCGCGACCTCGGCTACCCGACCGCCAACCTGTCGCTCGGCCGCTACCAGCGCCCGGCCTATGGTATTTACGCGGTGCGGGTGCGGCTCGACGACGGCAGCGAGCATGCCGGAGTCGCCAGCTTCGGCGTCCGCCCCACCTTCGAGCCGGAAAAGGAATTGCTGGAAGCCTTCCTCTTCGACTGGAGCGGCGACCTCTACGGCCGCACCATCAAGGTTTCGCTGATCGCCTTCATCCGCCCGGAAGAGAAGTTCGATAGCGCCGAGGCGCTTGTCAGCCAGATGCGTGAGGACGAGGCCAAGGCGCGGCGGCTGCTGGGAGTCCCGGCCTAGCGTCGCAGCACCGGGTCGACGCCCTGCAGCAGCCGCCAGCCTTCGGGCAGGAAGTCTAGCGACATGTAATAATAGAAGTTGCAGCGGCTATGAATGCCGCTGCCGCCCTTGAGGATGCCGAAGCCGACGCCGCCGCTGAACACCGGCCCGCCGCTGTCGCCCGACTTGCAGCCCGGCCCCTTGACCGTCACCCACACCGGCTCGCACGGGCCGCCGCACAAGTCGCCGGGCGGCGCATAATCGGTGAGCTCGACTTCCGAACAGCTATAGCCCGTCCCCTCGCCCCAGTGGCAGACCGAGTCCCCCGCCCGGGTGCTTTGCCGTTGCCGCGCGCCCGCCAGCCGGCGAAGCGAGCGGTTGAGGCGGTTGGCGTAGAACAATGGCTCTCCGGTGGTGCCGCCGACATGGACCTGCACGTCCTGGCGACCGACGCCCCAGCCGCCGGCGAACTGAAGCGGCAGGCTGGTGCCGTCGGGGGTTTGATAGACGAGGCTGTCGGGGCAGTGCGCGGCGGTGACCACGCCCGTCCGGGCCGCGTCGCGAACGACGAAGCCGGTGGTGCAGCCGTGCCGCCTGCCGGTTGCGGGATCGACGCCGAGGAGGCGCGAACCGCCGCGAAGCAGGTTCCTGGCCGGATCGGCGAGCGCTACTCGTACCGGAACGCCGGTCAGCGATTCCGCCCGCGCTTCGATTGCCTCCATGCCCGGCCGCCGAGCGTCGATGCTGTTGACGAACAGGACGAGTTCGCCGGTGCGCGGGTCGAGGCCCATGCCGCGGGCTCTGGGAAGCTCCGCCCGAAGCGTCGGCTGGTGGGTGCGCATCGCTGCAACGATCTGGTCGCGGGTCGCAATGGCTCCGAGCTGGAAGACCACCGGCACCGGCGTGCCGCCTGCGAGCGCAGCCTGGTTCGCGACCGGCTCGGTGCCGGTCAGCAGGACGACGACGCGGTACTGGGGCGTATGCTCGATGGAGATTCCGGCGAGGCGGCTTCGAAGCGCCTGGGCGATGCGGTCGCTGACGGCGACGCTCTCCTCCTGGGCGCGTAGCCTGCGTACCGCTTCGGCGAGGGTGACCGAGTGCCGCGACGCATAGTGCGCCGCGTCCTCGGCGATGGCCTCCACCGAAGTCTGCACCTCGGCAACCGCCTGCGCCGCCGCGGCGGCTGGGATGCCTAACGCTAGCGTCAGGAATAAATGCTTGATGATGCGTCGCACGCGGCGCCGATGCCCCGTCGCAGATTGATCTTTCCTGTACCCGGGGCGAAATTTGCATTCCATCACCCGCCCGCTAAGGCCCGCGTGCAATGGCTGACGCGCCCTCCGCCCCCGACTACCGGCCCACCGTTTTCCTTCCCTAGACCGACTTCCCGATGAAGGCCGGCTTGCCCCAGAAGGAGCCGGCGATCCTTGCCCGCTGGCAGGAGCAGGACCTGCATGGCCAGCTGCGCGAGAGCCGCTCCGGGCGCGACAAGTTCATCCTTCA
>JACCSV010000133.1 GCA_013812805.1 Sphingomonas sp.
GCGAAAGCCCGCTCATCGAGCGCCGCGACGACATGCTTACCGTCTTCTCCGGCGGCGAAAAGCCGCGCGAGAAGTGGCTGATCGGCACCGAGCACGAGAAGTTCGTCTATCGCCTCGGCGACCACCGCGCCCCCTCCTACGACGAGCCCGGCGGGATCCGCGACCTGCTGCTGGGGATGACCGAGTTCGGCTGGTCGCCGGTAATCGAGGACGGCAACGTCATCGCCTTGAGCGGCCCCGATGGCACCATCAGCCTCGAGCCGGCGGGACAGCTGGAGCTGTCGGGCGCGGCGCTGAGCAATTTACACGAGACCTGCGCCGAAGCGGGGCGGCACCTGCAGCAGGCCAAGGCGATCGGCGAGCGGCTCGGGGTCGGCTTCCTCGGCCTCGGCATGTGGCCGGACAAGGCGCGAAGCGACCTCTCGGTCATGCCCAAGGGTCGCTACAAGATCATGCTCGACTACATGCCCAAGGTCGGCAGCCTCGGCCTCGACATGATGCTCCGGACCTGCACCATCCAGGTCAACCTCGACTATTCGAGCGAAGCCGACATGGTCGCCAAGTTCCGCGTCGGCCTGGCGCTGCAGCCGGTCGCCACCGCTTTGTTCGCCAACTCGCCGCTCACCGAGGGGAAGTCCAACGGCTATCTGAGCTTCCGCAGTCACATCTGGGAGGACACCGACAGCGGCCGCACCGGCATGCTGCCGTTCGTGTTCGAGCCGGGCTTCGGCTACGAGCGCTACCTCGACTATGCGCTCGACGTGCCGATGTATTTCGTCTTCCGCGACGGCAAATATATCGACGTCGCCGGCGAGAGCTTCCGCGCCTTTCTGGACGGCAAGCTGCCCCAGCTGCCCGGCGAGAAGCCGCGGCTGACGGACTTCACCGACCATTTGTCGACCGCATTTCCCGAAGTGCGGCTCAAAAGCTTCCTGGAGATGCGCGGCGCCGACGGCGGCCGCTGGGGCAAAATCTGCGCGCTTCCGGCTTTGTGGGTCGGGCTGCTTTACGATGATGAAGCACTCGGCAGCGCGTGGGAGCTGGTCAAACATTGGACCATCGAAGAGCGCGAAGAGCTTCGCCGCTCGGTGCCCAAGCTGGGCTTGAAGGCGCCCGTCCCTGGCGACGGCACAATGCTGGAGCTTGCCCGGCAAGTGATCAGGATCGCGGCCGGCGGCCTCACCCGCCGCGCCCAGCTCAACTCCGCCGGCGACAATGAAGGCGGGTTCCTCGACCCGCTCCACGACATCGTCGCCACCGGCCTGACGCCGGCCGACCGCCTGCTCGACCGCTTTCACAAAGATTGGCGCGGCGACGTCAGCCGCATCTATGAGGAATTGAGCTTTTGATGGACATCCAGACCAAACAGCGCCGCACCCTTTACCCGCCGATCGAGCCGTACCGGTCTGGCCACCTTGACGTCGGCGACGGCCACAGCCTCTATTGGGAGCTCAGCGGCAATCCCGACGGCAAGCCCGCGGTCTTCCTCCACGGTGGCCCCGGCGGCGGGTCCAGCCCCGAGCACCGGCGGCAGTTCAACCCTGACGCCTACAACATCCTGGTGTTCGACCAGCGCGGCGCCGGCAAGTCGACGCCGCACGCGGGGCTCGACAACAACACCACCTGGCACCTGGTCGAGGATATCGAGAAGCTTCGCGCCGAAGTCACCAAGGTCGACAAATGGCTGGTGTTCGGCGGCAGCTGGGGGTCGACGCTGTCGCTCGCCTACGCGCAAACCCACCCCGAGCGAGTGACCGAACTGGTGCTCCGCGGCGTCTTCCTGTTCGATCCCTATGAGATCGACTGGCTGTACAAGGACGGCGGCGCTGCGGCCCTCTATCCCGATTACTGGCAGGAATTCGTCGGCCTTATCCCAGAGGATGAGCGTAGCGACCTGGTCGAAGCCTATCGCAAGCGGCTGACCGGCGACGATCCGGACGAGCGACATCGTGCGGCCAAGGCGTGGAGCGCGTGGGAGGCATCGACTGTCACCCTGCTTCCGAGCGAGGCGACGATGGAGCATTTCACCAGTCCGGAATTCGCCATCGCCATCGCCCGAATCGAAAACCACTACATGGCCAACCGCGGCTGGCTCGACGAAGGCCAATTGCTGCGCGGCGCCGAGAAGCTGCGCTCGATCCCGGGGATTATTGTCCAGGGCCGGCACGACTGCTGCACTCCGCCCAAGGCGGCGTGGGCGCTGAAGGAAGCGTGGCCCGAAGTCGACCTGCAGATCGTCCCTGACGGCGGGCACCTGTTCAACGAGCCAGGAATCCTCGACGGCCTGATCCGCGCCACCGACCGCTTCGCCGGCCTGTAGCGAGTGGGTCGAAGAAGCCGCTGGAATATTTGCGGAAAGTACGTAATGACCGCGAAATGAATATGATCTGGGGGCAATTGCACGCGGGGCTTCAGACCGTCCTCGACACCGCGCTGGACGCGGTGATCGTGATGAATGAAGACGGCTGCGTCGTTGGCTGGAACGGCAATGCGGAGCGCACCTTCGGCTGGACCGCCGAGGAAGCGATCGGCAAGCGCCTGAGCGACCTGATCATCCCCGACCGCTACCGCGAAGGCCATGAGCGCGGCCGAGTCCACTTCCTTGCCACCGGCGAAGGCCCGGTGCTTGACCGGCACATCGAGGTCGACGGCATAACCAGGGACGGTGTGGAGCTACCGATCGAACTGTCGGTCACCGCCACCGAGCAGTTTGGCGACCGGGTCTTCGTCGGCTTCCTGCGCGATATCTCCGAACGCAAGGCGCAGTCGGAGCGTCAGCAGCGGATCCTCCAGGAATCCGAGCATCGCGTGAAGAACATGCTCACCGTTGTCGCTGCAATCGCCCAGCAGACCGCGCGCGCCTCCCCCGACATGGGCAGTTTCAGCAAGGCGTTCGCCGGCAGGCTCGAATCGCTTGCCCGCGCTCATGAACTGCTGGTCGGGCAGGTATGGCGTGATGTCGCCTTGAGCGCGCTTGCGGACCGCGTGCTCGGCGCCGACGTCGCCCTGGGCCGAGCTCGCTACGGCGGCCCGGAAATCCTGCTCAAGCCCGGCCAGGTGCTCGGATTGTCGATGATCCTGCACGAGCTCTACACCAACGCCATCAAATATGGCGCCTTGTGCAACGATGAAGGCGGGCTCGAGGTCGACTGGACGTGCGGGGACGGGATTGTCGAGCTGACGTGGAACGAACATGGCCCGCCGTGCGAGTCGGACTCGGTCAGCAGCGGCTTCGGCAACCGGATGATCGCGATGAGCGTCAAATCCGATCTCAAGGGCACGATCGAGCGCGACTGGACCCCCAATGGGCTGACCGCAGTGCTGCGCTTCCCCCGGGACCCCTGAGGCAGGCCAGGCTACTCGCCGGGGCGGTACACCCGTTCGACGTGGCCGCTGAGCTGCTCGGGATAGAAATAGACTTCGCGAAGAGCGCCTGACGCGTAGCGGCCGGCCTGGTCGTTGAAGTGGCGCGAGCGCGGATCACCGCTCTCCCCGCCGGCGGTGACGGCGCGGGCACGGATCCGGGGGCCGAATTCCACCACCGCGACGAAGCTGTTGCCGCCGGTTCCGTACCAGCGCTTGGTGCCGGGCTTCGCGGAAGCACCGAATGACGCGAGGGAGCCCCAGCGGCCGGAGCTGAAAGCAACCGGGATGCTCGGCGCGGCGTCGCTGAACGGGTGATTGATCGCCCTCGAGATACGCTGGAAGCGGTTGATCTCGCCCCACGGCACGCGCCAGCTGCCAAAATCGCGCTCCATGCGGGCGATGGCGGTACGTAAAGTCGCGAGCTTCTGCGCGCTGGAGAGGCGGTCGAGGCGCGCATAGACCGGCACCGAGATGTCCGCCGCGGGGCTGGTGACGGCCTTCCAAAGCTCGTCGCCCCAGAAGTTGGCGATGCTATTGGGGATGGACGTGGCACTCCAGCGGTGATCCCAGCCGCGAAGCACCGCGATTGGCTCTGCCAACCGCGCTCTCATTGGGTCTCCGCTCGGCAACGCGTCCCAGGCGGCGACGAGGCCTGGCACCAGCTTCTCGAAGCCCGGCTGGCGAGTGCTGTAGGCTGCCGCCTGCAGACCCTCGAGCGTCCAGCCGCGGCTCCCGCCGAGCAGCGCCACCGCATGTTCGCCGCGCGGGTTCTCGCCGAACGTGTCCATATATTTGGGGAAGCCCGCGGCATTGGGACCGTTGGCGCCAGCCGCCGACCACGGCCAGTTGTTGGTGTTTTGCACCCAGCCGCTTGCCGGCGCAACAGCCGCCGGGAGCGCCGATAGCGGCGTCAGACCGCGCCAGTCGGTCGCCGGATTGCTGCCATCGACTGCTTTCGTATAATCGTAAGGGCCCTGACGCAGTGGCACGAACTGCGGGTGAAGATAGGCAATCGTGCCCTTGCTGTCGGCAAAGATTGTGTTGTTCGAACTGTTGGCGCGCAGCGCCGAGACTTGCATGAATGACGCGAAATCAGTGGCTTTGGTGCGCAAGTAGGATTGCTGCAGCGCCTCGACCGGCGAATCCATCATCGCAAAGGCTATCCAGCGCCCGTCCTTGGTGCGAACGATCGGGCCGCGGTGGGTGCCGTAGGTGATGAAATTGCGCGCCGCCATCCGGCCGCGCGGCGACTTATAGCGGATCGTCACCCGTTGCTTCTGCAGCGGCCGCCACTCGGAGCCGAAGCGGTACATCAGCTGCCCGGAGCGCCGCTCGACCGGGTAAGCGAATTCGTCGACGCTATCGACCCCGCTTGACGTGTGCATCCAGCCGGCGTTGGTGTTGAAACCCTGGTAGATGAAGAACTGGCCCCAGGTCGCGGCGCCGTAGGCGTTGAGCCCCTGCCCGCTGGTCACATGCTGTTCCGAGCGGAAGAAGAAGCTGGTGTGCGGGTTGATCAGAAGCAGCGCTTTGCCATCGCGGGTCAGCGCCGGGGCGATGGCGATGCCGTTGGACCCCCTGGGCTCGGGGTCGAGTTCAGCGGCGGCTAGGGTCGACCTGCCGGAATAGAATGTCTCCAGCGCTTTGAGGTCGATCCGTTCGATGTCGCCGCCGATGCTGCCTTCGGTGAAGGACAGCGCCATCCACGGCTCGAAGCGGGTCAGTACCCGCGGCTTCACCTGCGGGTGCGTGGCCAGGTAATAATTGAGGCCGTTCGCCCAGCTGGTCATCAACGCCTGCATCCAGCCCGGGCAGCGGGTGTAATCGCGTTTGAGCTCCTCCTCGCCGACGTAGAGTCGCGCGCGAAGGTCCTGCCAGATCGCTTTCCCCCCTTCCGCTTCGGCGGTGCGCCCGAGCGCCGTCAGATAATTGGCCTCGATGCGCGGGAAGTCGTCCTCGGCCTGCGCGTAGATCATCCCGAACACCGCGTCGGCGTCGGTCGGCGCGTTGATGTGGGCAATGCCCCAGTCGTCACGCGTGATCGTCACTCGCGAGGCTTCCGCTTTCCAGCGGTTTAGCTCGGCCGGTGAAGCGGCGGCGGTCAGAAGGAAAGCGAGCGGGAGGAGGGACAGGCGCATGACCCCTTGTACCCCTGCGGAGGCAGGGGTCCAGCCGCGCTGCGCCAGCAGCGCTCACGCGCTGAACTGGACCATGATGAAAACGCACCGTCTCCCCGACGGTGCTGGTTTTCATCATCTTCTCAGGGTTACAACAGCGGCCATGACCACAGCAAAGCAACCACGCACGCCGCTGCGCCGAGTGATCATGGCGAGCCTGATCGGGACCACCATCGAGTGGTACGATTTCTTTCTCTACGGCTCGGCGGCGGCGCTGGTTTTCAACCGCTTGTTCTTCCCCGACTACGACCCGCTCACCGGCACCCTGCTCGCCTTCGCAACTTATGCGCTCGGCTTCGTCGCCCGGCCCGTCGGCGGAGTCGTCTTCGGCCATTACGGCGACCGCATCGGCCGCAAGCGGTTGCTGATGCTGAGCCTCATCCTGATGGGCGTCGCGACCGTGCTCATCGGGTTGCTGCCGACCTACAACCAGATCGGCGTGTGGGCGCCGATCGCGCTGATCGCGCTTCGTCTGGTGCAGGGGTTCGCGGTCGGCGGCGAATGGGGCGGCGCGGTGCTGATGGCGGCCGAGCATGGCGGCGCGGCCAGGCGCGGCTTCTATGCAAGCTGGCCGCAGGCGGGCGTTCCCGCCGGCAGCCTGCTCGCCGCCGGAGTGCTGGCCCTGATGGCGGGGGTGCAGAGCGAGGAGGATTTCCTCGAATGGGGCTGGCGGGTGCCGTTCATCCTCTCGGCGCTGCTGGTCGTAGTCGGTTTCTACATCCGCAACCGGGTGACCGAGAGCCCGATGTTCGAGCAGGCTCTCGATGAGGCCGAAGCGCCGCCCAAGGCCCCGGCGCTGGAGGTGTTTCGCGAGCGGCCCAGGGCGCTGCTGCTCGGCGCGGGCCTGAGGATCGGCGAGAATATTTCCTATTACATCCTGACCGTTTTCTCGCTGACCTATCTGGTCGATGTCGCCGCGGAGAGCCGCAGCCTCGCGCTCAACGCGCTGCTGATCGGCGCCGCGGTGCAGTTCTTCGCCATCCCGCTGTTCGCGCTTCTGTCCGACCGCATCGGCCGCCGCTTGGTCTATGCGTTCGGCGGCTTCGGCCTTGCCGCCTGGGCGTTCGTCATGTTCCCGCTGCTTGGGAGTGGCGACAATGCCTCGATCGTGCTGGCGCTGGTCGTCGGCCTGGTCCTCCACGGCGCAATGTACGGGCCGCAGGCGGCGTTTATCACCGAGCTGTTCCCAACCCGCATCCGCTACTCGGGCGTGAGCTTGGCCTACCAGCTCACCGCCATCGTCGGCGGCTCGCTCGCCCCGATAATCGCGCTCGCGCTCTACCAGCAATACGGCTCGGCGACCCCGGTTGCGATCTACGTCGCGGTGGCGTGCGCGGTCAGCGGGCTGAGCGGATTGCTGGCGCGGGAGACGCGGGGGGTTGAGCTGGCGGAGGTTCGCTAATGCACGCAATGGCTGGAATGCGGACGTTAGGCTGTTTAGCTTGAGTGAATGAAGCTTGCTCTCTCCGAAGGCCACGAACGCGCCATCATTTTCGCGTTACTGGCAGCACAGGTTGCGATCCTCTGGGTTAGCTCGGAGCAACCTCAAATCTCACCGTTTTGTACCGTGCCGGTTTCGCCCGAGTGGGCTTGGGTTGGGTATATCCACGGAGCATTCCTAGTTCTTTTGATGGTCGGTGCTGCTTCGTTAGTTTGGAGACGGGCTCGCCTCTTTTACGTCCTCCCCCTTTTGGTCTGCTTTTGCCTGCTTCCCCTCCAAGCTTCCTTAGTCGCGGATGGAAAACTCCGCTGTGACGTTCTGTGAGGCAACGCAATGGGTCGAAAGCGGACATTTCGTCTTCACGCTTTCGGCAGCGACTGCTTGGCCTCGCCCCAACCCTTGAGCAGCTTCGACTCCGCGCGCTCGAACAGCAGGTCGACGTCGCGGATCGAGTAGGCATTGCCGCCTTTATAATCGTCGAGCTCCTCCCAGGCGATCGGGGCGGACACCGGCGCGCCTTCGCGGGCTCGGGCGGAGTATGGCAGCACCGCGGTCGAGCCGCGCTGGTTGCGCAGCCAGTCGAGGAAGATTCGGCCGGTGCGCTGCACCTTGCGCATGTTGGCGGTGAAGCGCTCGGGCTCGGCCTCCGCGACCGCTTTGGAAAAACGCTCGGCGAACGAGGTCACCGCGCCCCAGTCGGCCGAAGCATCGAGCGGCGCGACGACGTGCAATCCCTTGCCGCCGGTTAGCAGCGGGAAGGTCTCCAGCCCGAGGTCGGCGAGCAGCTCGCGGAGGCGGCGCGCCGCGTCGCGCACCGCCTTGAAATCGAGCCCCTCGTCGGGGTCAAGGTCGAACACTAGCCGGTCGGGATATTCGACCTTGTCGGCGCGCGAGCCCCAGCCGTGAAATTCGATCGTCCCCATCTGCACGCAGCTGAGGATTCCGCGGACGTCGTCGACGCGCAGGTAATCCTGCTCGCCGCCCTTCTTTTCTTTGATCGCCACGTGCTTGACGTGCTCGCCCATCGATCCGGTGTCGTGCTTCTGGAAAAAGCATTTCTTCGCCCGTCCCTGCGGGCAGCGGATCAAAGTGATCGGCCGGTTGCGCGCGTCGGCCATCAGCAACGGGTCGATTGCGGCGTAATAATTGGCAAGGTCGCCCTTGGTGAGATTCTCCGTCGGGAAGATCGCTCGGTCGGGGTTGGTGATGACGATGCCGAAGCTCTCGGGCGTCGAATGCAGGCGCGTCTTTGACCGCTTTGCCTTGGCCTCCTTGGGCAGCGCCTTGGGGGTCTCGCGGACCACCTCGCTCGCCGGCT
>JACCSV010000155.1 GCA_013812805.1 Sphingomonas sp.
AAGCTGACGCCGGCAACCCAGGTTGTTTCCGCCTCGGGGTGGATCTGCTGCACCCAGTCGAGCGCGCTTGCCGCGTCGGACAATTCGCCGATGCCGTTGTCGAACACGCCCTGGCTCTTGCCGACCCCGCGGAAGTTGAAGCGAAGAGTGGCAAAGCCGCGGCGGACAAAGGTCTGATAGAGCAATTGGACGATCTTGTTGTTCATCGTCCCGCCCGCCTGCGGGTGCGAATGGAGAATCATCGCGACGGGCGCGCGGGGGCGGGGGCCGGGGTTGAAGCGGCCTTCAAGGCGCCCCTCCGGACCTGGGAAAATAACTTCGGGCATGGACTAAAGGGTGCTCGCGTAAACGACTTGGCGCCGGCCACGGGTGCGCCGCGGCGGCGGCTCCTATATAGGCTAGCGACTTCAACAGGCAATCGGCAGTTATCCGCGCAAAATGGCCAATCGCATCTATCTCGACCACGCAGCGACCACGCCGGTGCTCGCGCCGGCCCGCGAGGCAGCGGCGGCGGCGACGGAGCACTGGGCCAACCCCAGCTCGCCCCACGCCGAGGGACGCAAGGCGCGCTCGCTGCTCGAGGCGGCGCGCGACAGCATCAAGCGCTCGCTCGACTGGCGCCATGACGTCATCTTTACGTCTGGAGCCAGCGAGGCGGTGGCGATCGTCGCCGCCCGGGCAAAGGTCGAGCGGCGGCTGGTCGGTGCGACCGAGCATGCAATCGTTCCGCACGAGATGGGGGAGGGTGCCGGCCTTCTTCCGGTACGTGCGGACGGCTTAATCGACATGGATGCACTTCAGCAAGCGCTGGGGGAGGGCCCGGCGCTGGTTGCGATCCAGCAGGTCAACAACGAGACCGGCGTTATCCAGCCGATGGAGCAGCTCGTCGCCGAGGTCCGCTCGGCAGGGTCGCTGCTGCTCGCCGACTGCGCCCAGAGCGCCGGCAAGCTGCCGCTTCCCGATGCCGACTTCATCGCCATTTCCGCGCACAAGCTCGGCGGCCCGCCCGGGATCGGCGCCTTGCTGGTCAGGGACCTGGCGGCGCTGGAGCCGTGCGGGGGGCAGGAGCAAGGCTATCGCCGCGGCACCCAGGATGCGCCTGCTGCGGCGGGTTTTGCAGCAGCGCTCGAAAGCCGCGCCTTCGCCGACGCCATGCCGCGCCTTGATGGAATGCGCCGCCGCCTCGACGAGGGCGTGAAGGGAGCGGGCGGTGTGGTCATCGCCGAGGGCTCTCCGCGCATCGCCAATATCGGTGCGGTGGCGCTCCCCGGCGCCAGCCAGGCCAGCCTGCTCGTCCAGTTCGACCTTGCCGGCTTCGCGGTCAGCGCCGGGAGCGCCTGCTCGAGCGGCAAAATGAAGCAGAGCAATGTCCTCGCCGCGATGGGCGTCGCGCCGGAAATCGCCTCGTCCTTTCTCAGAATCAGCTTCGGGCCGTCGACTTCGCACGCGGATATCGACGCCTTTCTCGCCGAGTGGCGGCGGATCGCCGAGCGGGCGAACGCCAAAGCGGCATGATCTACCTCGACTATCAGGCCACCACCCCGCTGGCGCCGGAAGCCGCCGAGGCGATGCGGCCGTGGATCGAGGACAAGTTCGCCAACCCGCACTCGCCATCGCGCTGGGGAAGCGAGGCGGCGGCCGCGGTCGAGGTCGCGCGCGGGCAGGTCGAGGCCGCAATCGGGCTCAAAGGCGGCTCGATTGCCTTCACCGGGAGCGCCACGGAGGCCCTCAACTGGGCGCTCAAGGGCACGGCCGAGAAAAGCAGCAGAAGCCGCATCGTCACCGTCCAGACCGAGCATGCGGCGGTGCTGGACACGTGCGAGTGGCTCAAAAATCGCGGCGCGGACGTCACCTATCTTCCGGTCGGCGCGGACGGCCTGGCCGACCTCGAACAGCTCAGGGCCGCGCTTGACGAGCGGGTGCTGCTGGTCGCGGCGATGCTGGTCAACAACGAGATCGGCGTCATCCAGCCGGCTGCCGAGATCGCCCAGGCGGCACACGATGCCGGCGCGCTGATGCTGTGCGATGCGGTGCAGGGGCTTGGGCGGGTGCCGATCCCTCAGGGGCCGGATCTGATCGCGGTGTCCGCGCACAAGATCCACGGACCAAAGGGGATCGGTGCGCTGTGGATGCGCGATGGCCTTGAGCCGGCGCCGCTGATCCACGGCGGCGGGCAGGAGCGCGGGCTTCGCTCGGGCACCCTCTCGCCGGCGCTGTGCGCGGGCTTCGGGACGGCCGCGAAACTGGCGTCGGAGCGCCGCGATGCCGACGCCGATCATGCCGAGCGGTTGTGGCAGGCGGCCTGGGCTGCGCTCGGCCCCGGCTGGACGCTCAACGGCAGCGCCGAGCAGCGTTACCGGGGCAACCTCAACATCCGCCGGGCAGGGCTGGATGCGTCGCGGCTGCTCGGCGAGCTGCGAAGCCTTGCATTCTCCCTCGGCTCCGCCTGCGCCAGCGGCTCGGGCCGACCGAGCCACGTGCTGCGCGCGCTAGGCTTGAGCGACCGCGAGGCGCGCTCGTCGATCCGCATCGGCTTCGGCCGCTACACGGAGGAAGAGGAGCTGGTCACGGCGTTGCGACTGATCGCCGAGGCGGCGCGAGCACAGGACAATCTCGCGGCGTGACCGTGGTGCGCTTCTTCAAGGCTGACGGCACGCTCGACCGTGAAGTCGAGGCTGAAGCCGGACAGCGGCTGCTCGACGTTGCCTGGGCGGCGAAACAGCCGCTCGAAGGCGCGTGCGAAGGGGTGATGAGCTGCTCGACCTGCCACGTCATCGTCGACCAGGAACATTTCGCGCGGCTCCCCAAGGCGAGCGAGGAGGAAGAGGATATGCTCGATCTCGCCGCCCACGCCACGCGGCACTCGAGGCTCGCTTGCCAGATCATTCTGACCGACGAGCTCAAGACACTCGACGTGCGGATCCCGCCGACGGCGCGGAACTGGCTTCGGGGCTGAGCGGCTTGCGGGAATTGCGGCAAACGACCATATGGCGCCCGGGAGCCGGGCGGACGGCGCTGTCGCCAACCTGGTCAGGTCCGGAAGGAAGCAGCCACAACGAATTGGCTCCGGGTCGTTCCGGCTCCCACCTCTCCCATTCGCCCCTCGCTTCGCTCGCAATCGCCGGCGCTGGCGCTTAGATCAGCCGTAATGACCGATCCCGAATCGCTTGGACTGGGGCTCGACGAGCCGGAGCAGCCGCAGACTGCGGCCCCGGCCTACCGCGTGCTCGCTCGCAAGTACCGGCCCCAGAGCTTCGACCAGCTGATTGGCCAGGATGCGATGGTGAAGACGCTCGCCAACGCAATCGAGCGTGGCCGCATCGCCCACGCCTTTTTGCTGACGGGCGTTCGCGGGGTCGGCAAGACTTCGACTGCGCGCCTTCTTGCCAAGGCGCTCAACTGTGTCGGGCCGGACGGACAAAGCGGGCCGACGATCGCGCCGTGTGGGGCTTGCGAGCATTGCCGGGCGATCGCCGAGGGCCGTCACATCGACGTGATCGAGATGGACGCGGCCTCGCACACCGGAGTCGACGACGTTCGCGAGATCATCGATGCGGTCCGCTATGTGTCGGTCTCGGCGCGCTACAAGATCTACATCGTCGACGAAGTGCACATGCTTTCCAAGAACGCTTTCAACGCGTTGCTCAAGACTCTTGAGGAACCACCCGAGCATGTGAAGTTCCTGTTCGCCACCACCGAATTGAACAAGGTCCCGGTGACGGTGCTGTCGCGCTGCCAGCGCTTCGACCTCAAGCGCATCCCGGCCGAGAAACTGATCCAGCATTTCAGCGAAGTCTCGCGCGCCGAAGGTGTCGAGGTCGAGCCCGAGGCGCTGGCGATGATCGTCCGGGCGGCGGAAGGCTCGGCGCGCGATGGCCTGTCGATTCTCGACCAGGCGATCGCCCACGGCGCCGGCGCGGTCACCGCCGACCAGGTGCGCGACATGCTCGGCCTCGCCGACCGCGGGCGAATTCGCGATTTGCTCGAGTTGGTGCTGCAGGGGGACACGCCTGCGTCGCTGGCCGCGCTCGACGAGTCGCATGCGCTTGGCGTCGACCCGGCATCGCTGGTGCGCGGGCTGATGGAGGTGCTGCATTCGGCAAGCCGTGCCAAGGCCGGCGCCAGCGCCGACGTGCTGCTTTCGGCTGAGCAGCGCGACTTTTCGGAGCGACTGGCGGGCAAGCTGTCGTGGGCGCAAATCCACCGTCTTTGGCAAATGCTTCTGAAGGGGCTGGCTGACGTCACCACCGCTCCCGACCCGCAGGAAGCGGCGACGATGGCGATCCTGCGGCTGATCCATTCGGCCGACCTCCCCGATCCCGCGGCTATCCTCGACCGCCTCTCCGGCGGGGCGGCGGCCGCTCCGCAGCAGGTAGGGGCACAGGGCAGCCCCGCAAGCGCTCCTTCGGCCCAGCTGCCCGCGGACTTCCGCTCGCTGGTGCGGCTGCTCGACACGAGCGGCAAGGCGATCATCGCCCAGCAGCTCCACGACCAGGTCGGGCTGGTCCGCTATGCGCCGCCCGAACTGGTGCTGAAGCCACAGCGGCCATTGGGCAGCGACTGGCCGCGCGAGCTTGCCGCGGTGCTCAAATCGCTGACGGGCGCGCAGTGGCGAGTCGCAACTTCCGACGAGCCAGGCGAGCCGTCGCTCCTCGAGCAGGAAAAAATGGCGGAACAGCGGGTGCGTTCGGAAGTCCTTGAGGATGAAGGCGTGCGCGCGGTGTTCGATGCCTTCCCCGAAGCCGAGCTCGAATCCTATTCCA
>JACCSV010000167.1 GCA_013812805.1 Sphingomonas sp.
TCCCAAGCCCGACGGCGCCGACGGCATGCCCGACGTCATCATCCCGCGCAAATGCGTGGCCGAGCTTCGCAAGCTGCTCGAGGAAGTCGAAGGCACCGTCGCAATCTCGATGTCGGCAACCAAGGTCCGCTTCGGCCTCGGCAGCGCGGTTCTGACCAGCAAGCTGATCGACGGCACCTTCCCCGATTACAACCGCGTCATCCCGACCGGCAACGACAAGCTCTTGAAGCTCGACCCCAAAAGCTTTTCCGCCGGCGTCGACCGGGTCTCGACCATCGCCAGCGAGAAGACCCGGGCGGTGAAGATGAGCGTCGATCGCGACAAGGTGACCTTGTCGGTGACTTCACCGGAAGCCGGAACCGCCACCGAAGAGATTGCGGCCGACTATGGCTCCGACACGATCGAGATCGGCTTCAATGCCCGCTACCTCCTCGACATCCTCGGCGAGATCGACGGCGATACGGTCGAGGTCCACCTCGCCGATGCAGCGGCGCCGACGCTGCTGCGCGAGAACGACAAGTCGAACGCACTCTACGTGCTGATGCCGATGCGGGTGTGATTTGCCGCCTGTGGCGCGGCTGGACGACGCCTGAGAATGCCGACGCTTATCAACATGTCCTGCTCGAGCAGGTCATACCGCTGAGGATCGAGGCGCGGCGGATCGCCGGCTTCCGTCACATCGATGTGATGCGCCGCGAGGCTGGCGACGAGGTCGAATTCCAGACATTGATGTGGTTCGACAGCCTCGAGGCAGTCAAATCCTTCGTCGGCGAGGATTACAGCGTCAGCCATGTGCCTGAAGAGGCCCGCGCGGTGCTTGCCCGCTTCGACGAGCGCGCCGCCCATTACGAAGTTGTCGACCGCAGAGATCAGTGACCGTTATTGCGAGCGAAGCGAAGCAATCCAGCCGCAGCAGAGGTGGATTGCTTCAACGCTCCGCTCCTCGCAATGACGATGTGTGCCCGTCACCCGCCTCGCGCTCACCGATTTCCGCTCTTATGCCACCGCGCTGATCGAGCCCGCGCCCGGCTTCGTGCTGCTGTTCGGCGAGAATGGCGCGGGCAAGACCAACCTGCTCGAAGCCGTGTCGCTGCTGACGCCCGGACGCGGGCTCCGGGGCGCAGCTCTGACGGAAATAGCGCGCGACGGCGGTTCTGGCGGCTTTGGGGTCGCTGCCCGCCTCGGTGACCTCGAGATCGCCACCGGAACCTTGGCAACGGCGCCCGAGCGGCGGCAGGTGCGGGTCAATGGCGCGGCGGCGGCGGTCAACTCGCTGTCCGAGTGGCTGTCGGTGCTGTGGCTGACGCCGGCGATGGACCGGCTGTTCTCCGGCACCGCAAGCGAACGGCGGCGCCTCCTCGATCGGCTGGTGCTGGCGCCGGAGCCATCGCACGCGCACCACGCGACCCGTTACGACGCGGCAATGCGCGCCAGGAACAAGCTGCTCGCCGATATCGGCAGCGCCGACCCGTCGTGGATGACCGCGCTGGAAGCGCAAATGGCCGAGCATGGGGCTGAAGTGGCTGGCGCTCGGCTGCGAACCGTTGCGGCGCTCGACGGGCGGCTGTTCGACACCCCGGACGACATGTTCGCCAAGGCGGCGATCTCTCTCGATGGATGGAGCGGCGGCGACCTCGCCGCCGAGCTGAGCGCCTCGCGCAGCCGCGATTCGGCGGCGGCGCGAACCCTCATCGGGCCGCACCGCCAGGACCTGGCCGTGCTGCACCGCGGCAAGCCTGTCCTGAGCGGAGCCGAAGGGGATATGCCGGCATCGCGCTGCTCGACCGGTGAGCAGAAGGCGCTGCTGCTGGGCCTGGTGCTGGCGCATGCCGACCTCGTCGCCGAGCGGCGCGGGGCACCGCCGGTCCTGCTGCTCGACGAGGTCGCCGCCCACCTCGATCCTAAGCGCCGCTCGGCGCTGTTCGCTCGCCTCGAAGGGTGCGGCCAGGTGTGGATGTCGGCCACCGAAGCGGCGCTGTTCGAGGGCATCGGGACAGCCTCCCGCTTCTACGTCGAGGCCGGTCGCGCTTCCCCAGCTTAGCCGCCAAAGCTTGGCGTAAAGTGCTGCCGCTGCAGCGGCGCTTCGCCGGCGGCTTGTCCGCCGATCCCGGAATTCAGCCATTCTGCCAGCCCTGGCACGCCCCTTGCTGAAGTCAGTGCAACGAACTGCACAGGGGAAGCAGCAGCGTGGACCGGGGCAATATTGGAGCGATCGCATTCGCCGCCGTCATTCTCTGCGTGATCGGCGCGTGCCTGTTCTCGCCGCTTGGCGACTGGCTGTCGATCGACAAGCTCAAGGACAGCCGCGCGTGGCTGGTGCAGCTGGTGGAGGCGCGGCCGCTAATCTACGGCTCCGCCTTCTTC
>JACCSV010000188.1 GCA_013812805.1 Sphingomonas sp.
CAGCCCATGATCGACGGCCGCTGCGGCCAGTCTGTCAGTCGTCCAGAGTTGGACCCGCGTGTCGTCCACCTGCGACGGGTTCAGCCTTCCACGAGGGCTGTGGCAGACGAAGAAGAAGCGGCTGGCGTTTCCGCTCTCCAGGAACGCCTCCACGCTCGCGTCCAGAACCGATTGATCGGCAGCGGACTTGACCTGGATGCTAGCCCGCTCGCCCGTGAGCGGTTGCTCGACGATCAGGTCAATATCCTTCATGCGCCCGCCTACCGCTGAAACGCGTCGCCAGCCGCCGCGCGAGAACAGCAGGTCCACGAACAGCTCGAAGTCGGCCCAGTGCAGCTGACGGATCAGGTCCGCGGAGGTGTGGACAAGCGCCGCTCGTGCCTCCCGCGCCGCCGCAACGACGGGCTCTTCCTCGGCAGTGATCCGACGCAGCAGGTAGTCGGAAGTGGCGACGTTGCAGATGGTGCCGCGGTAGCCGGCAAGCTGCGTCAGCTTGCTGCTTATCTCCTCGATCCTAAGCGGCCTTCCCGCCAGGTCCTGGTTGCGCCACTTCCCTTTGACCTTCCGGAAGACCTCGCCTTCGCGTTTAGGATCACCGCCACTGCAGAAGACCTCGGGCGCCGCAAAGGCCCACCACAGATAGCCGCGCGCGAATGTGATCCAGAGGCAATCCTCTCCAAGCGTATGAAAGTCTTTGAGCTCGCGTACAAAGCCGGTGGCGGTAGAAGAAGCGATTCCTGCTTTGACGTAGGCTGCCTTGGCAGCTGCCCAGTCCTTTGCCGCGGCCATGTCGTGCGGATTCGGGCCGATGCCCCAGTCTATTCTGTCTTGCTCGAGGCAAATCGCCTCCCACGCGCCGGCAGGGCCGAGCTTGATGTACCGGTAAGCCGCTGGTGCGATCCTCTCCCTTCCGACTTCAGTGCTCTCCATGGCAAGCTCTCGTCGACGATCAGTGACGTCGCACAAAGGCTTGCCGTGCCGCAGAGGTCAACTTGAATGTCACTCATCGTCTGTAGATTGATCGGCGACACAGGTCCGAACTGCGGGGGTGGATATTCGCACTCGCCTCGGCAAAAACCTGCGTCGGCTCCGGGAGGAGAAGGGCTGGTCACAGGAGGTGTTTGCCTTTGAAGCGAAGATCCACCGGACCTACGTCAGCGACATTGAACGCGGCGCCAGGAACCCGACCATTGCGGTGGTCGAGAAGCTTGCCGCGGCTCTTGAAGTTAACCCGGGCCAGCTGCTGGACTGAAATTGGCGGTCACCTGCACCGCAGTGGTCGAGCGTGCAGCATAGTGGTCGCTTCACAACCGAGCGGGACATTCGCGCGAACGGCACCTTGTGCCATCTCAGGCCTCGCAGTGCTCTTCAGGACGTGTAAAGAAGCAGTGGATCGCGGTCGCGCTCGTCCAGCTTCTTTCCGAACCAACCAAAGTCTAGCGGGTGCCCGTAACAGGCGGCCCGAAGCTTCGTGTAAACCCTACCCGCATGTGACAGGAAATCGACCCAGGCATCTTCGATTTCATCTGTTTCTTGAGCCCGAGCGATACGCCTAAGGGCGCTCTGAGCGCGTCTCAGTTCTCTCGCAGCAGCAGCGACCCCCTCCGTCCTCATGCGGCACTGTAATCAGCGGCTGACGCGGCGCGCACAGATTGAATTAGTATGAGAACTTGAAAGTGCCGAGTTTTGAAATCGTAAGGGTGCCGCGTGAAAGGACATCCATGCCGAGCAGAACGTCGAAGTCGGCAGCGCCGCAGTCAAATCTCGGTCCCTCGATCTCCTCGTCGAATAGATCGAACCGCGGATTCTGATATCCCAGCTCGTCCTGCTGAAGATCAACGAAGCCGAGTTTGAAGATGTAGGAGGGGTGGTAGTCTGCGCCGTTCACCCCCTGCACGCCGACAACGCCAGAGGGTTCAAGGTTAAGTTTCCTAGCGGCCGCCTCCGTAATGCATGTACCCGTAGCGCCTGTGTCGATCAGGGCACGAAGGACTTGATGATGCGGAAACTTGGACAGACGCTGGGGATCAGGCGTGTCTGTAAATTCTTCAACCGGAAACAATACTACGGGCGTGAATACCTGCCTGCCGTTATGTCGCCCGACAATATTTGGCATACGAGAAGAAGCCTAGATCGACAGTGTCTGACCTGACTTTCTGCACAGAAAACAGCCGGTCGTCAAAGCGTGACCGCCCGGCTGCGTGAGCAGCTCCAGCAGTGTCAAAGACTTCAACTAATTGACGCTGGCGCAGAAGGGCAAATTTTCCCGCAGAATTTTCCATTAGCCCCGGCAGCATTTGCTCAAAAGCTGAATAGTTCTCGGTGAGTTCGCGTTCGCGAGCGTCCATGATGTCCGCCTCCTTCCCCCAGCACGAATCGTCTTACAGACGAAAAGACTCGCTGTCACGACGAGCCGAGTGGTTTCAGCGACGGGGCGTTCTATAAACGAGTCGAATGTGCATCTCGGGCATGGGAATTTTCGACTGGGCATCTTTGTACTCTAAATGACAAGCTCGAAATCATAGGAGCCAAGGGGACCATCTCGATTTGGGCGCTTCGCCCCTACTGCTGTGACCGCCGCCGCTGACGCTTCAGTTCGGCCAGCCGATCGCGGATATTCCCGCGCGACGGTTCCACGGGATCAGGCGTTGGCAGCCGGGCGCTTACGACTTTGCGCATCGAGGCTTGGCAGCAATAAGCACCCAGGTGACCGTATTGCCCATCCTCTCTCGCGATGTAGCCGTAGAACTCCGCTTCGAACCAACCAAAATGAGGAATTGTACCCAGCAGAGATTCCAGCTCCTTCATCGCATCCGGGTGGACGTTGAGCCAACAGCGGTCTGACCAGTCGCCAGGACTCCCGAAGGGTTCAAACTCGTGGCCTTCAAATTCGAGTCGGCAGCTCCCGCGTAGCAAAACTAGCTTCTTTCGAAACCCGGAGGTGGCCTATATCCACGCGCATGCGGCGAAGCGCGGCTGCTACTTGGCACAGATCGAGCGAGCCTGAGGCATCAGTCGAGAATGTCCGCTTTGGGAGGGGAGGCCGGGCGCAAGGAACTGGCGATGGCCGAGGCGCGGCAGGCGCTCGACACTGCCTATAGCTGGCTGGAGGATCGGTTAAAGGACCGGGCCTGGGCAGCGGTGAGGAGTTTAGCATGGCGGATTGCGCCGCCGCTCCCTCGCTATTCTACGCCGACTGGGTCCACGAGATTTCGCCCCGGTTCGCACGCCCGCGGGAATATCGGGCCCAGTTGTTGGCTCGGCCGTCGTTCGCCCGGGCCGTGGAGGAAGGGCGTCCGTATCGCTCCTACTTCCCGCTCGGCGCTCCTGATCGAGACTAAGCAGAAGGGATAAAGCAATGGCAGCCACTTCGATATCGCTGGATGTTTCAACGATTGCCGCGCGCGCTTCAATTGCCGCCGCTGTCGCCGCGGTTCTTGCCCTCGCTCTTCTGCACCTCGTTCGCGCTGACCTTCAGCCGTCCCGGCATATGATCAGCGAGTATGCGGTCGGGCCGAACGGCTGGATTATGGGCGTCTGCTTCGCAGCTTTTGCGGTCGCTAGCCTTGCCCTGGTGATAAGTCTTCTTGGTGTGGTGCGGACCCCGCTCGGATGGGCCGGTCTGGCGGCCCTCGCAGCCGCTGCGATCGGTCTTAGCTTAGGAGGAGCCTTTCCAATGGACCCGACGACCGCAACTGCGGAAAACATGAGCTTTTCGGGGCGCATGCACGGGATAGGGTTCATGATCGGAGTCCCTGGAATGATCCTAGCCGTACTGCTTCTGTCGGCAGCTTTGCGCCACCAACCCGGCTGGAATGGCCCCTTGCTGTTTACTCTGGCCGCTCTCGTTTGGATAAGCCTCGCAGTCATGGGCTGGGCGTTGATGAATTTTATGAAGGCGCCGGACGGGCCCGCGATAATGGGCTGGCCCAATCGCTTGTTGATGGTCGGCTTTGCACTTTGGATTATCGCTGCCGCCTGGCCCAGGGCGCGATAGCAGCTGTCCCACCCTAACACCGAGTGCCACCGCCAGCTTCTCCACCACCGTAATCGTCGGGTTCCTAGTGCCGCGCTCGATATCGCTCACATAGGTGCGGTGGATATTTGCCTCGAACGCAAACGCCTCCTGCGACCACTCCTTCTCGTTGCGGAGCCGACGCAAATTCCTGCCGAGGCGTGTGCGAATATCCACGCTCGAAAGGTCAGGCCGATGTAGCCCATCGGTCTACAATAATGGCCCAGCCCTTGCTGGGGTCGCTAATCTTTGGTGCGCTGGAATACGCCGGAAATTGACGCAGGCAGCGCGCTAGCGCCTCTAGTCGCGAACGAATCAACCGAGCGACTGTCGAATGTCGGTTTTCGGTTAGCAGTCGCCCGTTTTCGAATGGCCGATATGGGCGCCTGGCCGTCGGAAGCCTAGTGTCCGCAATGGGTCGAAAGCGGAATGTCCGCTAAGGGTGGAAAACGGACATGCGAGGCTTTAGTCTTTTCCGCGTGAAACGGGTCTGTTTCGTTGTAGATCTCGGCCAATCATGAGCGTGAGGTCCCGCGCAACTGCTCGCAGTCTGGCCGTAGCTGCTGCGGCCGCTCTGGTCCTCACAATCACCGGCGCCTTCGACACCGGCGATGAGCCGTTCCACAAGCGACTGATCTACTGGCTCGCGGTCATGGCGGCAGGATCGGCCTGGGGGCAGATGTGCCAGTTGTTGCTGGCGAGGTGGACGGACTTGGACGGCCGGCCTTGGCTGCACATTCTGGCGCTCACCGGCGCCGTTGCCGTGCCAATGTCGCTATTCGTCTGGGCAGCGACGGGACTCTTCTTCCACGGTGAGCTTTATCCTGTGTCCTTCCTTCAGTTGCTGGTGGTGCCGGTGGTTACCGTCACGGCCGCGGTTTGCGCGCTGATCGTTTTTCTTGGCCGTGCGACGCCGGTCCAGACTCACATATTCCTCGACGCGGACACCCCGGTGAGGTTCATCGAGCGCCTGCCGCTTCGCCTGAGACGCGCGCGACTGATCGCCGTGGAGGCGGAAGACCATTATTTGCGCGTGCACACCGATCGAGGATCGGACCTGATCCTCATGCGCTTGTCTGACGCTCTGACCGAGCTGGACGGCTTGGAGGGGGCCCAGACCCACCGGAGTTGGTGGGTCGCGAAGGACGCGGTACGGGACGCCAGCCGAGGCGACGGGCGCGCCACCCTCACGCTCGATGGCGGGCTCACCGCTCCGGTCAGCCGCCGCTACGCACGCTCGCT
>JACCSV010000196.1 GCA_013812805.1 Sphingomonas sp.
GGGCGATTGGTAATTCATCTGATCGCTAGATTGGAGCGCCGCGGTGGCACTTCAAGCGCAGCGCAGCGTGGCGACGAGCCGGCGGTGGCGTTCGACGATGCGCGCGATCGCGGCGGGCTGGGGAACCGCGTCCCAGACGTTGCGCTCGAAGGTGCCGCCGAGCAAAATTCCGTCGGGCCGCGGGAACATGTAGGCGCCGCGGATCGAGTAGGCGTAGCGCACTTCGGGCTGGGGAAGCAGGATCGCGAGCTGCCCGCGAACCGGGTGCAGTCCCTCGTCGCCGAACAGCTGCCGCGAGCCCAGGCCGGTGCAGTTGAACACCAGTTTCTCGGGAAGCGCGGCGATGTCGGAAGGCGTTGCAAAGCTACGCACGCGGATAGCGCCCCCGTCGGCGAGCACGTCCCGGGTCAGCTGCCGAAGGAACCGCCCGGTCTCGACATACATGGTGGTGAAGCGGGCAAGATCTTCGATGTCGAACGGATGTTCGCCCGAGCTGACACTCCGCAGTCCGGGCCGGTAAACGTCGTTCGGCGACACTTGCATCGGCCCCGGATCGACCTCCTCGTAGGTCGGCAGCCAGCGGATCCCGTAATCATCGCCGACCATGATCTGGAAGCGGCGCCAGCTGTAGCTCATCGCCCGGGCGAACTGGGCGCGCCATTGCGGCGTGACGCTGTCGTCGCGGAAATGGCCGTACGGCGAAATCTGTCCACCGGCGACGTTGGAGGTTGTCTCCGGCGGCAGCGCGGCGGCGTAGATGGTGACCGGGAAGCCCGCTTCCTGGACTAGGCGCGCCGTCGTCAGCCCCATGATCCCGGCGCCGATCACGGCTACCGGGCCGCTGTGCCCTTGCAAGCCAAGCTCGGTCGCCAGCTTCGAACTTCCCCAGCTTAAGGTGATGCCGGCGCCGCCGTGGCCGTAATTGTGCACCAGGCGCTTGTCGCCAAGGGGGTCGGCACGGACGACAAAGCCGGAGGCGCGGTACGGCCGCAAGCCGGCCATGGTGCGGATGACCCGCCCGGGGTCGACATTGACGGGTGCCAGCGGTGAGCAGGCGTCGAGCGCCCGTCGCGGCCCCGTCGTCGCGCAGCCGGCCAGCGCCAGCGCCGCGGAGCTGCCGACGAAAGTTCTGCGGTCTACAAACACCGGGATGCCCTACCGGCTTGTAACAGGAAATACAGGGGGCGTCGTTCAGCCGACGCTTTCCACCGTCAGCCTGTCGTTGGTGAACACGCACACTTCCGCGGCAATGCCCATGGCGCGGCGCGCCAGCACCTCCGGATCGGGCTCATATTCGGACAAGGCCCGCGCCGCGGCCAGCGCATAATTGCCGCCCGACCCGATCGCCGCGACCCCGCCTTCGGGCTCGAGCACGTCGCCGTTGCCGGTCAGGATCAGCATCACCTCGGCGTCGGCGACGATCATCATCGCCTCGAGATTGCGCAGATATTTGTCCATCCGCCAGTCCTTGGCGAGCTCGACCGCCGCGCGAAGCAGCTGGCCGTTATGCTTCTCCAGCTTGCCTTCAAGCCGCTCGAACAAAGTGAAAGCGTCGGCGGTCGCGCCCGCAAAACCGCCGATGACCTTCCCCTCCGCGCCCAGCCGGCGCACTTTCTTGGCGTTGGGCTTGATCACCGTATTGCCGAGCGAAACTTGGCCGTCGCCGGCAATCACCGTGCGCCCGTCCTTCTTGACCCCAAGGATCGTCGTCCCGTGCCAGCTGTCCATGCCCGCTCCTTTGTCCGAGCGCGATTTGGGAAGAGCCGGTCAGCCTTGCAAGCTAGCGCGACGCTGCGCGGCGCGGCGCGGCCCGCGGCTGCGAGTGCTGGAGCAGGAAGCCTGCGCTCTCCGCAAGCGCCGGCGTCCGCCCGCGAAACGTGCCGGCGAGCGAGACGACCGTGTCGATGTGGTTGACCCCGCTGTACATCCGCAGCGTCACCGGCGCTCCGAGCTGCCGGAGCCGCTCGGCGAGGCGGCTGCTGTTGTAGGGCATCACCACCCGGTCCGCGGTTCCGTGGGCCAGCAGCATCGGCGGCGCGTCGGCGCGGGCGAAGCTGATCGGCTGGGTTTCGGCCGGGTTGGGCCAGGCGCCGAACGCGTTTTGGCCGCGGGCTTCGGTGAACGGATGAAAATCGTACGGCCCCGACAGCAAGGCGGCGGCGCGGACGATCGTCGGGTCGACCCCGGCGTTGCGCAGATAGCGCTGGTCGAGCGTCAGCATCGCCCCGATGTAGGCGCCGGCGGAATGGCCGGCGATGGTCACGCGGTTGGGGTCGCCGCCGTACCGCCCGATATTGTCGCGCACCCATTTCACCGCCAGCGCGCCGTCCTCGACGAACGCCGGGAACCGCACCGACGGCACCAGCCGGTAATCGGGGATTACGGCGATGAACCCGTTGCCGGCATAGGCCGCTCCGGCAAAGCCATAGTCGGCAGCGGCGCCCTCGTTCCAGCCGCCGCCGTAGAAGAAGACGACCACCGGCAGCGGCTGCTCGCCGCTCCGCCGCGGCGCCCAGATATCCAGTGTCTGTCGCGGGTCAGCACCGTAGGCGAGCGAACGCGCCGCCTGGCGCGCGTCGCCGGACGACGTCAGCCGATCAAAATTGGTGAGAAGCCGCGCCGGCGAGCAGGCGGTCAGTGCCAGCAGCGGCGCCGCCCACGCCCACCTCATCGCCGACGGGCGGCGGGAACGTCCTGGTCTGGCTTGGGAATGTCGCGGCACGCCGGCGATCTGGGAGGTCGCACCACGAAGCGCAACCGTCATCGCCCTATTGCTGCGGCACCGACCCTTGCGCGCGCACCCATTTGACCAGCTCGTCGAGCTGGATTGCCTGCTCGGTCGCGATCAACTCGTCCGGCGGAGAAAATCGGTCTTGACCGGCAGCTTCATCAGTTGCGCGGGAGGAAGCGGGTAGGCCGGGCACTGCCGCTGCTGGGCTACCACCGGGATCGGCTGCGGCGCGCCCCGACCGGTGCTGCACCCGGCCGAAGCGAGCGCGAGCAGCGGCAATGCGGCTTTGAAAATCATTGGCTGTCCTTTCATTGATTCGCCCCTGCGCAGTTTGCACTCGGGCGGCGTTGGCTGCATCGGCCCGGCGCGCCTGCGCGGCGGCGGCTCGGTAGTTGGCAGCAGTGGCCAGGTGCGCAGCCTTCTCGGCGACCACCTGCTGCTGCCGCAGGGTTGCGGTGGATTTCCAGCGGTTGCGGTCATTGATCAGCAACGCCAGCGACAGCGCGCAAAGGATGCCGATTACCAGCTTGAGCATGACCGTGTTCACCAAGGTCATGGGCGGTCGTCCTCGGCCTCGAGGCTGATTCCGTCGCGGCCAGCGGCACCCTTGAATCGGCCGACCGGTCCGCCCACCAGCAGCCCGATCATCACCGCCGCCATCGCCGCGATGAACCCGCCCAGCGTGCAGCCGAAGATGACGACGATGGTATGCTCCTCGCCGTTCGACCAGCCGCCCCACATCAACAGCGCGACCATCGCCATCGCCATAATCCCGCAGAACATGCCGGCGCCGCACGCCAGCCAGCCGTAAATCAGCCGCTGACCCTCGGCGAACGTTTGCGGCGGGGGAAATTTATCCAACGCGGTTCGCCAGCCAGCCGTACAGGAACGCTTCGTGGCCGGCCGTCGCTCCGCCAGCCGAATGTAGCGCTCGCCCTGGAGCGCCTCCAGCGCCCGCCGCAGCACCGCCTCGCCGCTTGCCGCGCCGCGGGCTGCGAAGAAGCGGTCCAGCGCACCCAGCGTGGCCGGGCCGATGCGGCCATCGGGGGTAAGATCGGGATAGTCGCGGTCGTTGCGGTTGAGCGCGGTCAGCGCCCGTTGCAGGAAGGCGACGGCGACCGCCGGGCCCATGTTGACGCCGGTGTCGAACAGCTCCGCGGCAACCGCTTGGGACCGCTCGGCGACGGCGTCGAGCTGGGGCCGTAACCAGTATAGCCGCCGGTAGATGACAGCCGCTTCTTCGCGCGGCAGCTTGCGCATCGAGCCGCGGTATCCGTGTGCCCTGGCCACCGCTTCGGTGATCCCCCAGCAGGTCGGGCCGCCGCGATCGGCGGGATGGTTGACGTACCCGCCCTCGCGCTCGATCAGCTCCTCGACCAGCTCGTCGATTGAACCTCCCACCAGCTTCTCCCGCTTCCGAGTCGGGAGATGTCATAACCAAATCGGTTAGCTGTAGGAAAGCACTTCCCGTTTATCCCCTTGACACACCCTAGCCACCTGTTATGAAAGGGCATGACAAAGAAAAGTCCCTCTGCATCGCCCGCGTTTTCGGTCCGCGAGTTCTTCGCTCGCTTCCCGGACGAACGAGCCTGTCTGGAACATATCATGTCGGTTCGGCATGGTGGCACGAAGCTCGACTGCCCTTCGTGCGGCACGGTCGGCTCGCAGTTCCACAAGCTGCGCGAGCGCCGCGTCTACGCTTGCCCCGAGTGTCGGTTCCAGATCGCGCCGACTGCGGGCACCATCCTACAGGACACGCGCACCCCGCTCGTTTCGTGGTTTTACGCTATGTATCTCTTCTGCACGACGCGGCACGGGGTCAGCGGCAAAGAGCTTCAGCGCCAGCTCGGCGTCACCTATAAGACCGCCTACCGCATCGGTATGCAGATCAGAAAGCTGGCCGAAAAGGCTAACAACTTCGACGAGCTGCTGTCTGGCCATGTCGAAATCGACGAGGCCTATATCGGCGGTCGGGCAGTCGGCCTTGGAACGGGCAACTACCGCGTCAACAAAACCACCGTCATGGCGATCATGGAGCGCAAGGGCCGCATGGTCGCCCGCGTCGTTCCCGATGCAAAGACGGTCAACCTCCGCCCGATCGTGCTTGAGACTGTCGAGACTGGCGCGACCGTTTCAACTGACGAACTGCGCAGCTACGGCTTACTCACCAGCGACGGCTACCGGCATGGCCGCGTTAACCATAAGGCTGGTGAGTATGCCCGCTATGTCTGCAAGAGCCTCACCTTCCACACGAACACCGTGGAAGGCTTCTGGCGGCTGTTCAAAGCGTCGGTTCGTTCAACTCATGTGTCGATCAGCTCGAAGCACATGCAGCGCTACCTCGATGAGTTCAGCTTCCGCGTAAACCACCGCGAGCGCGTGAACGGGATGTTCGACCTGCTGGTCGGGGCGCTTTGATGAGCGCCCCCAAGCGCCGGTCAAACTCGGCTCTGTCAACCTCTACGCCGTCGGCTTCCGCTTGCCGGATGAACGGCTCTAAGTCGCCCGATGCTAACGCCTCGGATAAGGTAACGCGCTCCACTGACTGCCCTCTCGTAATGGTCGAATGGGAGGATAGCGCCCAACCCATTCCATCGTGGACTCACCTATCATCCTTTGAAGCTCCTGGCACTGTCCGATGCGTTTCTGTCGGGTGGATGATCCATGACGATCATCAGATGAAAGCCATTGCTCCCAATATGGGGGCGGTGGACAGCGAATGCAGCTTGCAGGTTTCCGGAGTAATCCAGATCCCCACAAGCTGCATCCTTCACATCACGAAACTAGCCGAGATCAGCGGCTCCGCGGTTTCTGCCCCGGCGTCTGATCCTGACTGACGACGGATGCCGCTACACGGCGCATTTGCGTTGGCGTCGGCTTCAGGCTGCCGTTCATTATGCGAGCGGCTATCGATGAAATCTCCGGCGACGTCTGCCGCGGTGGAGGGGTTCTCTTGGTCATTTGTCGGTTCCTTTTGACTGGCGAGTCACCAGTGTGGTAAACGGAACCGCGCCGGGAGCGAATGCCCCCGGACACGGTGATCATATGCTCCCTAACAAGAGCAACGGGTAGTTTGGGACTGGCATCCCTCTCCACCCTGCGGAATGGTCGAACATTCCTATGGTCTCCTTCTATTGCGCGGCTAGCGCGGTTTCTGAGGCGTCCCCGGCTCGTCCGGAGGACGCCTCATTCTCATCATTCTCTGTAACTTGCTTCGCGTACCAAGTTCGTCCGTTCCGCGAGACAAGTCCCTCCTTCAGAAGCCGGTAAAGAGTCATGCCGGGGGTCTTTTCGTGCACGGTGATGCCGTGTGCGTCGGCGAGATGCTGCCTCACCTGCGCTGCCTTCGCGCCCTGCTCGCCGGCAGTATGAAGGTATTCCAGGATAACTGTGCGGATTGGGATGGATCGCTTCGCCACGACGGGCTTCGCGCTCGAAAACTGACCATCCTCCATTTTCGACAGTAAGCCGGGAACGTCTTTGCCACGGGCCAAGGTGATGGTTCGACTATAGCGCTCAGTCCCCATAACCTCGCAAACCACGTCCCACCGGTTCTTGTCTTCCTCTGGCGGATCATCAAAGCCGAAGATCGTTTTCAGAGCCTCATAGGCCCCGCTCCGAATTTTCGTGTTTTGCGCGATCCTCTCATTCAGAACCTTCATCTGCTCGCGATCATGAACAATCTGGTCCTGGGCGCGAATAGTCCGGGCGAGTATGCCCTCAATCGCGATGAGATCACGTTCATCGAGATCCGGAAGAGTGAGACTGGCAGCGTCGTTTTCCATCACCCGGTGGTATCACCGTCGCCGGTAAAAGGCAATCATCTGAAGGAAGCATAAATAACATCGCCTTGCCCGTGTGATTCCTCACGGGCAAAACCGTGTGTTTACAGCCAGTTAGGTTAGGGCAAGCGGGGGTGGGTCAAGGGGATACAGGGGAAGCACTTTAGCCAAATTGTGCGAAACGCTGAGGCGGGCCGAACAGCCGCTGGCTCGCCTGCTCGTCGAAATTATACGGATCGGGGCGGAACTGGACGCCGCCTTGGCCGGCTTCAACGGTCAGGTACGTCATGTACACCGGCACCGGGCTTTGCACCGGCACCATCGTCTCGCGCTCGGCGCTCTGCGGCTTGCCGCCATACACCCAGGTGGTGAAGCGGTCGGCGTCTTCCAGCCGGACGCAGCCGTTGCTGATCCAGCGGTCGGCCTTGGCGAACAGCGCCTTGCTCGGAGTGTCGTGCAGGTAGATGCCGAAATCGTTGGGCGTCTCGAACTTGATCTCGCCCATCGAATTCCATGGCCCCGGCAGCTGCCGGACCAGCACGTTGCTGCTTCCTGCCGCGACCGCTTTCCAGTCGACGTACTTGGGATCGATCGGAACGATCGCGTCGCCCGATCCCGTCAGCACCTCATAATTGTAATTCTTGATGTACGACGTGCCCTGCTTGAGCACGTTCCTGGCGGTGAAATCGCGGATCATGTCGGCGGGCACGTTCCAGTACGGGTTCACCTTCGCTCCGCGCAGCAGCAGCGCCATCATCGGCGTCTTGCTTTCGGGTGCACCGACGATCGCTCGCATCGAGCTGCTCAGGCGGTCGTCGTTGAACATGTGAATTTCGGCGCTTCCGCTATCGACCACGACATAGCGCTGGAACTGCCCCATCTCCGGCAGGCGGCGGGCACGCTCGAGGTTGAGCGCGATCCGGCGCAAATAATGGTCGGCGCCAAGGTTGAGCGAGCGGATCGTCGCCGCATCGGCAAGGCCGCTGACCTTGAGCCCGTGGACCCGCTGGAATTCGCGTACCGCCTGCGTCAGCTGCGCGTCGAACCCGCCGCCGGGGTACATGCCGAGCCGCTGGCGCAGGATATCGACGCGCGGATCCTTGGATCCCGCCTTTAGCGCCGCCCCGGCGGGCACGTTGAGCTGCGGCAGCCGCCCCCAGCTCATCTGATACTGCTGCAGCCCGCGGTGGAGCTCGATGAACAGAGGGTTGGGTGCGCTTTGCGGCTGGCCCTGGTCGAATCCCAGGTTGCGAACCATCCAGTTGCCGAACGGCTGCTGGCGCTGCTGCTGCTCGGCGAGCCGCAACTGCGGGTCGGTGAAGACGAAATCGACGCCCTGCTCGACGTGCATCGGCACCGCGACCGGCTCCGATCCCCAGGCTGGCCCCCAATATTGGGCGGCGGCCGGGCTCGAAGCGACCAGCGCGGCAGCAGCGAGAAAGCGCAAACGGATCATAACTTCCCTCTCGGCCGCTAAGGTGCGGCCCTTCCTGTTCAAAGATCATCCGCGGCCCGCGCGCGCAGGCCGACGTTTGCATGCCGGATAGCGTCAAGCGACTGAACGAGCGGTGAGGGCGCGCGCAGGCTGCCGTTCATCTTCGTAAGCCCGGCGCTTGTGCCCGCGTGTCGACCAGGAG
>JACCSV010000211.1 GCA_013812805.1 Sphingomonas sp.
AACGACGGCGTGCGCCTGCTCGGCAAGGGCGAATTGAAAGCCAAGCTGGCGCTGCGCGTGGCCGGCGTGTCGAAGGGCGCGCGCGAGGCGGTCGAGAAGGCCGGCGGGTCGCTCGAGATCATCGAGCGCAAGAACCCGGCCGAGCTCGCCGCCGCCAAGAAGGGCAGCGCAAAGAACCGCGCAAAGGCGGACGCTTAAGGCCGTCATCGCAAGCGAGCGCAGCGACTCGGCGATCCAGCTGGCTTTCCTGCGCTCGCAATGACGGACACAGCGATTATATGAGCCTCAGCGGGTAGGGAATATTATCAAAAATGGCATCCATAGCCGAACAAATGGCCGCCAACATCAGCCTGGCGAACTTCTCCAAGGCGACGGAGCTCAAGAAGCGGCTGTGGTTCACGCTTGGCGCGTTGATCCTGTTCCGCTTCCTGTCCTACGTGCCGATGCCGGGCATCGATCCGGGCGCAATGGCCTCGCTGTTCGAGACCCAGCGCGGCGGCGTACTCGACTTCTTCAACACCTTCTCCGGCGGAAGCCTCGAGCGGATGAGCATCATCGCGCTTGGCGTGATGCCTTACATCACCGCCTCGATCGTCGTTCAGCTTGGCGCCACGCTCTACCAGCCGTGGGCGCAGCTCAAGAAGGAAGGCGAGACCGGCCGCAAGAAGCTCAACCAGTATACGCGCTACCTGACCGTCGCGCTGACGACCGTCCAGGGCTACTGGATCGCTGTCGGGCTCGAGAGCCTCGGCGCCGCCCAGGGCATCCAACCGGTGGTCGAGCCCGGGATGATGTTCCGCGTCGCCGCAACCATCAGCCTGGTCGGCGGAACCCTGTTCCTGATGTGGCTCGGCGAGCAGATCACCAGCCGCGGCATCGGCAACGGCGTGTCGCTGATCATCATGGCCGGAATCGTGGCCACCCTGCCCTCCGCGCTCGCGCAGCTGTTCGAGGGCGGCCGAAGCGGAACGATGGACCCGCTGATGGTCGCCGCGATCGTCGTCCTGGCGGTCGGGCTGGTCCTGTTCATCTGCTTCATGGAGCGGGCGCAGCGGCGGGTGCCGATCCAGTACCCGAAGCGCCAGACCGCTCGCGGGATGATGCAGGCCGAGCGCAGCCACCTGCCGATGAAGATCAACATCTCGGGCGTGATCCCGCCGATCTTCGCCTCATCGCTGCTGCTGATGCCGCTGACGGTCCTGCAGATGGCGGGATCCCAAACCGGTCCCGACTCGAGCGGCTGGCTGATCACCGTCAGCACCTGGCTTCAGCACGGCTCGCCGCTTTATTTGTTCCTCTACGGCGCCGGCATCGCCTTCTTCTGCTTCTTCTACTCGGCAGTGCAGTTCAACAGCGAGGATACGGCCGAGAACCTGAAGCGGCACGGCGGCTTCATCCCGGGCATTCGGCCGGGCAAGGCGACCGAGAATTATTTCGACTATCTGGTCGGGCGGATCACCGTCATCGGCGCCGCTTACCTGGTGCTGATCTGCCTCATTCCCGAGATCCTGTTCAGCCAGGCGGGAGTGCCCTTCTACCTGGGCGGAACCAGCCTGCTGATCGTGGTCAACGTGACCATGGACACGGTTGCCCAGATCCAGAGCCACTTGATCGCCCATCAATATGGCGGCCTCATCAAGAAGTCGAAGCTGAAGACCAGCCGCAAGCGCTGATCCTCGGCATGTGAAAGGCGGAGCCGGCGCATGATGAACATCGTCCTGCTTGGTCCGCCGGGGGCGGGGAAGGGGACCCAGGCACAGCGGCTGGTCAACGGCCGCGGGATGCTCCAGCTGTCGACCGGCGACATGCTGCGCGAAGCGGTGGCGAGCGGGACGCCCGTGGGCCTCAAGGCCAAGGCGGTGATGGAAGCCGGCGAATTGGTCAGCGACGCGATCGTCAGCGCTCTGATCGGCGAGCGGCTCGATTCCGCGGGCGATGCCGGAGTGATCTTCGACGGCTTTCCCCGGACTCGGGCCCAGGCCGAGGCGCTGGACCTGCTGCTCGCGGAGCGCGGCCGGAGCCTGGACCATGTCGTCGAGATCTGCGTCGAGGAGGATGCGCTGGTCGAGCGCATCACCGGCCGCTTTTCCTGCGCGAGCTGCGGCACCGGCTATCACGACCGCTTCAAGCAGCCGCGGCAGGAGGGCGTCTGCGACGTCTGCAGCTCGACGGATTTCTGCCGTCGCCCGGACGACAATGAGCAGACGGTGCGCACGCGCCTCGCCGAATATCGCCGCAAGACCGAGCCGATCCTGCCTTATTATAACGAGCGCACGCTGGTTCGCCGGGTCGACGGCATGCGCAGCGTCGACGAGGTCGCGGCCAGGATCGACGCCGTACTCGACAGCTCAGAGCTCGTCAGGGGCGCTTGAGGGTCACGAAGCGGAAGGGGGGCGTGTCGCCTGCGGCGCGATGGTCCTCGCGGGCGACCTCGTTCCAGTTCCCGTTGGAGCGGGGGTCGGGCATGAAGGTGTCGCCGTCCACCTCGGCGAGCACCTCGGTGAGCTCGATCGCGTCGGCGAGCGGCAGGAACAGGTCGAAAATGTCGGCCCCGCCAATCACCGACACTGGCTCGCCGGCGGCGAGGGCCAGTGCCTAGCGCGCGCTGTGCGCAACCTCCACGCCCGGAGCCGACCAGGCCTGATCGCGCGTGAGGACGATGTGGCGCCGTCCGGGCAGAAGCCCGGGCAGGCTGTCGAACGTGCGCCGGCCCATGATCATCACGCTGCCCATGGTCAGCGCCTTGAAGCGCCTGAGGTCGGCGGAAATCCGCCACGGAAGCGTTCCATTGCGGCCGATTACGCCGTTCAGCGCGCGGGCAACGACGATGGTAACTGGTGGGCGGACAGCGTTGGTCATTCGAAGCGATTTGCCCGCTTGGCGAGCCGATGCCAACATACAGGCGCATGAGCGTGGCAGGCAGGCTGATCGAAAAGGTTCGCGAGCGGTTCGGCGCGAAGGCGGTCGTCACCGACGCGGCCGAGATCGAGCCGTGGCTGAGCGACTGGCGCGGACGCTTTCATGGGGCGGCCGAGGCGATCCTGTCGCCGGCCTCGACGCAGGAGGTTGCGGCGATCGTCGGGCTCGCTGCCGAGCATGGCGTGCCGCTGGTGCCGCAGGGCGGGAATACGTCGATGGTGGGCGGGGCGACGCCTCCAGCGGACGGCTCGGCGCTGATTCTTTCGCTGAGGCGCATGAACCGGCTTCGCTCGATCGATGCCGCGGCGGGCATGGCCGTCGCCGAAGCGGGCTT
>JACCSV010000234.1 GCA_013812805.1 Sphingomonas sp.
ACCCGGGGCGCAGGCCGACGACAGCCTGCTGGTCGAGGCCGAGGCTCTCGCCAACGAGGCGATGCGGGACTGACGATTTGGCGGTTGCCACGCGGCGCGGCAGGTGCGAATCTGCGCGACGATGAAAACTTGCGCTGCTCTTGCATTGGCTTTGCTGCTGTCCGGCTGCGCAATCGGCACGATTGCAAGCACGGCCGTCGATGTCGTGACCTTGCCGGTCAAGGTCGTCTCAAAGACCGTCGATCTGGCGACCACCAGCCAGGCCGAAGCCGACCAGAAGCGCGGGCGCGAGCTTCGCAAGCAGGACGAACAGCGGGCGCGGGAAGCGCGCCAGCTGGCCGACCGTTGCCGGGCCGGGCGGGCGCTGCCGACCGATGATTGCGGCACGGTCCAGCGCCGCTAAGTGCGCTACTTCCTCGACACCGAGTTCAACGGGGTGGGCGGTGCGTTGCTCAGCCTCGCGCTGGTCCCGGACGACGGCGAAGAACTGTACCTGACGCTGCACACCGATGACCCGATCGTCGAATGGGTCGAGCGGCACGTCATCCCCTATCTCGACGCGGTACCCGAGCAGCTGCAATGCCCGAGGCTGCGACGCGCCGACGCAGTGCATGAACTATGGCGCTATCTGCACAACGACGGCGACGTTCTGATCGTCGCCGACTGGCCCGAGGATGTCGCCCAATTCTGCAACCTGATGATCACCGGGCCAGGGGATATGGTCGACCTGCGCGAACTCTCGTTCCGGGTGCATTCGCTGCCCGGCTTCAGCACCGCCGCCAACAGCAAGGTGCCGCACAACGCGCTTCACGATGCGCGTTCGCTGAGAGACCATATTCTCAGCTTGGAATAGCCGCGACTTTGGGACTAAGCGTTGCCGATGGTTCCCTTTTCGTTCGCAGGTGAAACGTTCGTCCCCTCGGGTGACGGCGCGCTGTTCTGGCCCGAGCGCCAGGCGCTGCTGGTCGCCGACCTCCACCTTGAGAAAGCGAGTTGGTTCGCGCGGCTCGGCCAATTGCTGCCGCCCTACGATTCGCACGCGACGCTGACCGCGGTCGCGGCGGAACTGGCGCGGACCGGCGCCCGGCGGCTGTATTGCCTGGGCGACAGCTTCCACGACCGCTTCGGCTGCGACCGCCTTCCCGAGCAGTCGCGCGCGCTGCTCACCGCGATGACCGCTGCGGTCGACTGGACCTGGATCATCGGCAATCACGATCCGGACTTCGCCGACCATTGCGGCGGGACGATCGTTGAAGAGGTCGAGCTTGGCGGGATCGTCCTGCGCCACGAAGCAGTGCGCGACGAAAGCCGTCCCGAAATCTCCGGCCATTTCCACCCGAAAGTGCGGCTCAGCGTCAAAGGCCGGCGCGTGTCGCGGCGCTGTTTCGTGGCCTCGGCGACCAAGATCATCATGCCGGCGTTCGGCGCCCTTACCGGCGGGCTCGACGCCAACCATCCCGAGATCGCGCGGCACCTCGGAGCCCAAGCTCAGGCCCTGGTGCCGGTCGCCGACCGGTTGCTGCGCTTCCCGCTCGCCGCCTAGTCCGACTTCAGCTCGATCGCCATCGCCCCGGTCGGCGACAACAGCAGCCGTGCCGTCGCCGGCCTCGGCTTGCCGAAAGTGGCGGCCTGAAGCTCGTTGCGGGCGGCGTGGCGGTCGAATTCGACGCCTTGCCGTTCCGAAGCCTGCTGCAGGCGGTCGAGGTGCTGGTCGAGGTCGAGGATCCCCTCTTCGGGATCGAAGCGCATCACCTCTTCCAGGTCGTGGGGCTTGTCCGGGTCGGTCATCGCCTTCCCCTGTTGCGGGCGATTGGGCCAAGCACAAGCCCCGCGATTGCGTCGCGGCCAACGGCTCCGTAGATCATGACGATGCACTCCAAAGCCATCCTCGCGCTGCTGCTTGCAGCAACCAGCTTCACCACTGCCGCGCCGGCGCAGCAGATCGACTCCCGCACCCAGGCGCGAATCGACCGTATCCTCAAGCGCACGCCGCTGATCGACGGCCACAACGATCTGCCCTGGGCGCTTCGCGAGGATCATGGGCTCAACGTCGAGGGCCTTGAAAGCGGCACCGACCGGCGCACCGTTCCCTTGATGACCGACATGACCCGAATGCGCGCCGGCCGCGTCGGTGGGCAGTTCTGGTCGGTCTACATCAGCGGCACGCTGGTCGGCGACGAGGCAATCCGAGTGACGCTCGAGCAGATCGACACGGCCCGCCGGCTCATCGATCGCTATCCCGAGCATCTCCAGTTCGCTTTGTCGGCGGACGATCTGGTGCGCATCCATCGCGCCGGCAAGATCGGCTCGACCCTGGGCGTGGAGGGCGGGCGCCAGATCGGGGGGTCGCTGGCGGCGCTTCGCCAATTCTACAACCTTGGCGTGCGCTACATGACGCTTACCCACAACCAGACCACCGAGTGGGCGGACAGCGCCACCGACGAGGCCAAGCACGGCGGCCTCAGCCCGGTCGGCGTCGAGGTGGTGAGGGAGATGAACCGGCTGGGGATGCTGGTCGACCTCAGCCATGTGTCGGCGGCCACCGCGCTGGATGCGATCGCCGCCAGCCGGGCGCCGGTGATCTTTTCCCACTCCGACGTTTATGCGCTGAACCCGCATCCTCGTAACGTCCCGGACGAAGTGCTCAGGCAGCTTCCGCGCAACGGCGGCGTGGTGATGATCACCTTCGTTCCACAATTTCTTTCCGCACAGTCGTGGGAGCGAGGCCGCAACCGTACCGCGGAAGAAGCCCGGCTTAAGGCGCTTTACTCGTACAGCAAGGCGCGGGTCGATGCGGCGCTCAAGGCCTGGGATTCGGCCAATCCGGCGCCGCCGGTGAACGTTCCCAAAGTAGCCGACCATATCGAGCACGTCGTGCGCATCGCCGGCCACGACCATGTCGGGATCGGCGGCGACCTCGACGGAATCAGCTCGACGGTGGTTGGCCTTGGCGGCGCCGAGGGCTACCCATTGCTGTTCGCCGAGCTGATCCGCCGCGGCTGGAGCGACTCCAACCTCGCCAAGCTTGCCGGCGGCAACGTGCTCCGAGCGATGCGCGCCGCCGAGCAGGTCGCGGCATCGACGTCCCGCCAGCCGGTGCCGGTGGCGCTTTCCACCCAAGGACCCCGCTGATGCGTAACTCCCTTTGCCTGGTCGCTTCGGTATTCGCCGCGATTGCCGCTCCTGCCGGGGCGCAAGTCCCGAAGCCGGCCGCGCTCGTCGGCGATGGGATTCCGGCTGTTCCGGACGAACTTGGGGCAGCCAGCCGGCCATATATGGAATTCCGCGGCGCCGGTTTCGCGGGCTGGAACTCGGCCGACCGTTCGATGCTCATCAACACTCGCTTCGGCAACGTCTCGCAGCTGCACACGGTCGCCGCTCCACTCGCCATGCGCCGCCAGATCAGCTTCGAAGTCGAGCCCTTAGGTGGGCGCTGGTCTCCGTCGGGCGACACGCTGGTGGTCACCAAGGACCGGGGCGGCGATGAATTCTACCAGCTCTACACGCTCGGCCAGGGCCGACTTCGCCTCGTTACCGACGGCAAGAGCCGCAACTCTTTGGGAAGCTGGAGCAAGGACAGCCGCCTGGTCGGCTATTCCTCGACCCGCCGCAACGGCACGGATACCGACCTCTACGTCGTCGATCCACGCAATCCCAAGTCGGACCGGCTCGTCGCTAGAGTGAACGGCGGCGGCTGGAACTTCGCCGATTTTGCGCCGGGCGCCACCCGCGCGGCGGTGATCAACTATCAGTCGATCACCAACTCGGACCCCTATATCCTCGATGTCGCGAGCGGCCGACTGACGCCGATCGGCGATCATTCGAAGGACATCTCCTACGGCGACGGCGAATTCGCGGCCGATGGCACTTTATGGGTCACCTCGGACCAAGGTTCGGATGTGCTCCGCCTCGGCACGCTGGACACGCGCACCGGCGCCTTCCGTCCGGTCGGGCCGCGCAGCCGCTGGGAGGTCGAGGAATTCGAGATCAGCGACGATGGCCGGACCATTGCTTTCACGCTGAACGAAGCCGGCAGCAGCAAGCTGATGTTGCTCGACGTCGCCAGCGGGACGACTCGCGAGGCCGTCGGGCTTCCGGCCGGCCAGGTCTACAGCCTCGATTTCGCGCCCTGGGGCCAGCTCGGCTTTGCGATGACCTCGGCGAAGAGCCCGAGCGACGCATATTCGCTTGACCCCACCAACCTCAAGGTCACCCGCTGGACCCAAAGTGAAACCGGCGGGCTCGATGCCAGCGCCAATGTCGAGCCCGAACTGGTGGAAGTGAAGAGTTTTGACGGCGAGGCGATTTCGGGCTTCCTTTACCGCCCCGACCCGCGCCGTTTCCCCGGCAAGCGCCCGCTGATCGTCAACATCCACGGCGGTCCGGAAGGACAGTCACGGCCCGGCTTTCTCGGCCGCAACAACTACTTGATCAACGAACTCGGCGTCGCGATCTTCTTCCCCAACGTCCGCGGCTCGTCAGGCTATGGCAAGCGCTTCGTCGCCCTGGATAATGGACCTTCGCTTCGGGAAAACAGCGTCCGGGACATCGGCGCCTTCCTCACCCGCTTCCGCACCCATCCGGCCATCGACGCCAACCGCCTGGCCGTGACGGGCGGAAGCTACGGCGGCTACATGTGCTACGCCTCGGCGATCATGTACCCGGACGCGTTCAAGGGCGCGCTGTGCAACGTCGCCATCTCCAACTTCGTCACCTTCCTAGAGAACACCCAAAGCTATCGCCGGGACCTTCGCCGCGTCGAATATGGCGACGAACGCGACCCGGCGCAGCGTGCCAAGCTGATGGAAATCTCGCCACTGCGCCGAATCTCCGAGATTCGCGCGCCGCTGTTCGTCGTCCAGGGCGCCAACGACCCGCGGGTGCCGGCGTCCGAGGCCGAGCAGATCGTCAAGGCGGTCCGGAGCAACGGCCAGGACGTCTGGTACCTGCTCGGCGAGAACGAGGGCCACGGCTTCGGCAAGAAAGAGAATGTGGATTATCTGTTCTGGACGACGATGATGTTCTGGCAGAGGAATTTGCTCGCCAAATGACGCAAGTCCCTCCGCTTCGCGCCGCAATTACGCCAGTCACCCCGCTGCAGCAGAATTGCACCCTGCTGTGGTGCACGCAGACGATGCGCGGGGCTTTCGTCGACCCGGGCGGCGAGCTGCCGCGCCTCAAGGCGGTTGCCGAGCAGGCCGGTGTCACCATCGAGAAGATCCTGCTGACGCACGGCCACATCGACCATTGCGGCGAAGCGGGAGTGCTGGCGAAGGACCTCGGCGTTCCCGTAGAAGGCCCGCACGAGGCGGACCGCTTCTGGATTTCCCGGCTCGAGGACGACGGGCGCCGCTGGGGCCTGCGCGGCGAGCCGTTCGAGCCCGACCGCTGGCTCGACGAGGGCGACACGGTCACCGTCGGCAACCTGACGCTCGACGTGCACCATTGTCCGGGCCACACGCCCGGGCACATCGTTTTCCACCACCCGGACTCAAAGGTGGCGATCGTCGGCGACGTGCTGTTCAAGGGCTCGATCGGGCGCTGGGACTTTCCGCTGGGCAATTTCCAGCAGCTCGTGGACTCGATCACCAATCGGTTGTGGCCATTGGGCGACGAAACCGCGTTCATTCCCGGCCACGGGCCGATGTCGACCTTCGGGCACGAGCGAACCACCAACCCGCTGGTCGGCGACGCCGCGCTAGCCGCCTGAGCGCCTTGCGCTTGGCCGCGGTTGCGCTATAGGAGCCGCGGTTCGCGACGATCCGGCCGCCGTCACAGGCATTCCCTTCGGAATAGCTGTTGAGAAAGGCGCAGATCTTCGCCATTTTTTTTGAGTTTTCAAAGGTGCCGCAATGGCTGTCCCGAAAAGAAAAACCTCGCCCTCGAAGCGCAACATGCGGCGCAGCCACGATGCGCTCAAGGCCAATCCGTATCAGGAATGCGCGAATTGCGGGGAGCTGAAGCTGCCGCACAATTTGTGCCAGTCCTGTGGACACTATAACGGCCGCGCCGTCGTCTCCGACGAGAGCTGAGCGCGCCTGAGGACAGGGGCCAGTAGCGATGGACGCAGCCCCTCGGATCGCCGTCGACGCAATGGGTGGAGACAGCGGCCCAGCGGCGATAGTCGCCGGAATTGCCCGCGCCCACCGCACCGACAGCAGCCTTCAATTCCTGATCTATGGCGACAAGAAGCTGATCAAGCCGGAGCTGGACAAGCATCAGCGCGTCGCCGCCTCGGCCGAAATCGTCCACACCGCCGAATTCATCACTTCGAGCGAGAAGCCGAGCCAGGCGATCCGCCGCGCCAAGACGACGTCGCTGGGAATGGCGATCAACGCGGTGAAGGAAGGCAAGGCGAGCGCCGCGGTCTCGGGCGGCAACACCGGTGCGATGATGGCGATGGCGAAGCTGGCGCTCCGCACCATGCCCGGCATCGACCGGCCGGCTCTCGCCGCGCTGCTGCCGACGCTTGGTGATACCGACATGGTAATGCTCGACCTGGGCGCCAACACCGAGTGCGACGCTCAAAACCTCGTACAGTTTGCGGTCATGGGCTCGGCCTATGCTCGGACCGTGCTGTCGATCAACAAACCCCGGGTGAAGCTGCTCAACATCGGCACCGAAGAATTGAAGGGCACCGATGAATTGAAGGAAGCCGCGGCAATGCTTCGCGAAGCCGACTTCCTGCCGCTTCGCTTCGATGGCTTCACCGAAGGCGACCAGCTGTCGCGCGGACATATCGATGTCGTCGTCACCGACGGCTTTTCTGGCAACATCGCGCTGAAGACCGCCGAGGGCACGGCGCGGTTCGTCACCGACCTGCTTCGTCGCGCGTTCAAGAGCTCGTTTCGATCGAAAGCCGGCTTCGCTCTGTCGCGCCCGGCGCTCAACCTGCTGAAGGTCCATCTCGACCCCAATAACCACAACGGCGCCGTCTTCCTCGGGCTCAACGGCCTGGTGGTGAAGAGCCACGGAGCGGCGACCGCCAAGGGCGTTGCCAACGCGCTTGGAGTCGCGGCGCGGATGGTCCGCAACGACATCACCCGCAAGATCGGCGACGATCTCGATAACTTTCGCGCCCACGCCTTCAACGGCGTCGCCGCAAAATGACCGTCCGCTCGGTCATTGCCGGAGTCGGCTCGGCGCTGCCCGAGCGGCGGATGGACAATGCCGAGCTGGCGGCGACCCTCGACACGTCCGATGCGTGGATCGTCGAGCGGACGGGTATCAAGAGCCGCTATATCGCCGGCGACGGCGAGACGACCGCGACGCTTGCCATCGACGCCTCCCGCAAGGCGCTTGCCGATGCCGGGGTTGAGGCTAGCGAAGTCGGCCTGATCGTCCTTGCCACCGCGACCCCGGACCAGACCTTTCCCTCGTCCGCGACGAAGGTGCAGGCGGCGCTTGGAATCGACGATTGCGTCGCCTTCGACGTCCACGCCGTGTGTACCGGCTTTCTCTACGCGCTGACCGTCGCCGATTCGATGCTGCGCTCGGGCGCCGCCACCAGCGCGCTGGTGATCGGCTCGGAAACCTTCAGCCGTATTCTCGACTGGGAAGACCGCGGCACCTGTGTCCTGTTCGGCGACGGTGCGGGAGCGGTCGTGCTGCGTTCCGAAGACGGCGAGCGCGGAATTCTCGCTACCAGGCTTCACGCTGACGGACGCCACAACGACCTGTTGTTCGTGGATGGCGGCCCATCGACGACGGGGACGGTCGGAAAGTTGCGGATGAAGGGCCGCGAGGTCTTCCGCCACGCCGTCGTCAACCTTGCCGATGTGCTGGGCGAGGTCCTCGGCGCTGCCGGCCTGTCCACGGCCGACGTCGATTGGGTGGTGCCGCACCAAGCAAATGCGCGAATTCTCGACGCTACGGCGAAAAAATTGGGCCTTTCGCCGGAAAAGGTTGTCGTCACCGTCGATCGGCATGCCAATACATCGGCGGCGTCGGTTCCGCTGGCGCTGGACGCGGCCGTCCGTGACGGCCGGATCAAGCGCGGCGACGTCGTCGTGCTCGAAGCGATGGGTGGTGGATTTACTTGGGGTGCTGCAGTGCTCAGGTATTGATAAACTTGAGCAATTCGGGCTTATGTCGAATTGCCGACAGGGAAAAGTTTTGTTAATGTTGCAATTAGCGCCGGCCGGAGCGCTTTAGTGCGGGGGAGAGAGAAAATGGCCGATTTGGGAATAGTGCGCGTAAGCGGGGACAATACGCTGTCTGGCACTCTGACGCGGGCGGATCTCGCCGACGTCGTCCATCGCAATCTCGGGCTGTCACGCGCCGAGTCGGCGGGTCTCGTCGAACGAGTGCTGCACCACCTGTGCCACTCGCTTTCGGATGGCCAGAACGTCAAGATTTCCGGCTTCGGCAGCTTCATCCTTCGCGACAAGGGCGAGCGCGTCGGCCGCAACCCGAAGACCGGAATCGAAGTGCCGATCGCGCCAAGGCGCGTGATGACCTTCCGCGCCAGCCAGATTCTTCGCGACAAGATCGCCAAGTAACGCTGCGGGTGGCGAGCGCCGAAAAGGGTCCGGGCGCGTTCAAGACGATCGGCGAGCTTTCCGCCGAACTCGGCGTCGCCCAGCACATATTGCGCTATTGGGAAACCAAGTTCCCGCAGCTCAAACCGCTGCAGCGTGCCGGCAACCGCCGCTATTATCGGACGTCGGACGTGGATCTGGCGCGCCGGATCAATCGGCTGCTCAACGAAGAAGGCTACACCGTCCGCGGTGTGCAGAAGCTGCTCGTGGTGAAAGCTGGCGTCGCGGGCGCCGAGCAAGCGCCTGAAAGCGTTCGACAGCCGGCGCCCGCCCAGCCCGCCGGGGTGGATGTCGATCGGCTGCGCGAGATCCGCAATCACCTGGCCTCGGCGCTGGACCTTTAACGCTCAGTCCAGTTCACGCGGGCGGAGGAATCGCAGAAGGTCGCCGCCGACCGCGGCCTGCGGCCAGGTTGAGGTGTGCAGGCCGATTTCGACGAGTGAGCCGGTCGGCAGGTTAGGCGCCAGCGCTTCTCTGAACACCGAGCCGCTGCCCTTGGTGAGTTGCATCGCCAGCTCGTGCAGCCCGGGATTGTGGCCGACCAGCAGCAGCCGTTCGACCTGCACGGGTATTGCGGCGATGATATCGAGCAGATCCTTGGACGACGCTGCATAGAGCTTCGGCTCGGGTTGCGAATCGAAGTCGACTCCCCAACCCTCGCGGATTCCGGCCAACGTCTCGGCCGCGCGCCGTGCCGGGCTGACCAGCACCAGGTCGTAGGCGAGCCCGAGCTTACCAAACTCCTCGCCCATCCGCTTCGCGGCCGCTCGCCCGCGCGCGTTGAGCGGGCGGTCAAAGTCGCCAAGCGCCGGATCGTCCCAGCTCGACTTGGCGTGGCGCAGCAGGCCCAGCCGCTTCACGGGCTCACCATCGCCGCAGGCTGATCCACCGGGCGCGACAGTCGCGACTGCACCCGCGCAATCGCCTCGTCGAGCGGCACCCGGCCGACCTCGACGCCGGGTGGAAAGGCGCGAAGCAGGCGCGACGGC
>JACCSV010000255.1 GCA_013812805.1 Sphingomonas sp.
GGGAAGTGGCGTGCCCGCGGCTCGGTCCCCGGCGGCATTTCGGCAAGCACCAGACCGCGTTCGAACATCGCTTTCTGCCGCGCCTCATTCTCCGGCGGGTAGAAGACGTCGATCCCCCCGGCGACGATGCCGATGGTGCCGCTGTCCAGCACCCCGTCGTGAGCGGCAGAGTCGACCCCGCGGGCAAGCCCCGAGACGACCGCTACCCCTTCCCGGCTCAGGTCGTGCGCCAGCGTCCGTGCAAATCGGCAGGCCGCCGCCGACGCATTGCGTGCACCGACGATGGCCAGGGCGCGCCTGTCGAGCAGCGTCAGGTCACCTTTGGCGATCAGCAGCGGCGGCGCGTCGTCCATCTCGGCGAGCAACGAGGGGTAACTGCCGCTGCCAAGCGCCAGGTAGCTGGCGCCAAGCTTCTCGACCCGCGCCGCTTCCTGCTCCGCCTCGCCGCTGCTCACCAGCCGCGGCGCCTCGCCGCCACCGCGCCGGGCGAGATCGGGAACGGCCGCGAGAGCCGCGGAGGCCGTTCCGAAGCGCAAGACGAGCTGGCGAAAGGTAACCGGGCCGATTCCGGGAGAGCGGACCAGCCTGATCCGGTCGATAAGGGCGTCGATCACTTGCTTCGTCCGACCCGCGGCTCGGTGCCCGCTCGCAACCGCACGATGTTTTCGCGGTGTCTCCACACCACCAGCAAGGCAAAGCCGAGCAGCAGCGGGAACAGCTCCTCGACGCCAAACGCCGCAGCGCTCACCGGCGCGCTCACCGCAGCGGCGATTCCGGCGGCCGAGGAAATCCGCACCACCAGCAGCACTCCCATCCACACCGCCGCGTAGATCAGCCCCGCAATCGGCCACAGCACTAGGAGGACCCCGAACAGGGTCGCAACGCCCTTGCCGCCGCGGAACTTCAGCCAGACGGGGTACAAATGCCCTACCACCGCGCCGGCCGCCGCGGCTTGGTCTCCCGCGAAGACATCGGGGAAAAATCGTTGCGCAATCCAAACCGCCAGGGCGCCCTTGGCAATGTCCAGCAGCACGGTAGCCGCCGCCAGCGGCTTGCTTCCGGTACGAAGGACGTTCGTCGCGCCGATGCTGCCGGACCCGATGTCGCGCACGTCGCCCTTGCCGGCGAGCCGGGTCAGCAACAGCCCGAACGGGATCGAGCCGAGCAGATAGCCCATCGCGAACAGCAGCAGGGAACTGGCCGTCATGGCGCAGGTGGTAGCAAACACCGGCAGCGGCGCAATCCGTCGTCATTGCGAGCGCAGCCAAGCAATCCAGTCGGCTCCAGTGGATTGCTTCGTCGCTGCGCTCCTCGCAATGACGGTTGAGTGAACCCCGACCAACCCTTGCTGTTTTTCGATTCCGGTGTCGGCGGGCTGTCGGTGCTTGGCCCGACGCGGGCGCTGCTGCCGACGGCACCGATCGTCTACGCCGCCGACAGCGCCGGCTTTCCCTACGGCACCAAATCCGAAGCCGAGATCGCTTCGCGAGTCCCGGCGCTGCTCGGTCGGCTGGTCGAACGGTTCCAGCCGCGACTGGTGGCGATCGCCTGCAACACCGCCTGCACGATCGCCCTCGACCATTTTCGCGCCGCGCTGGACGTGCCCGTGGTCGGCACCGTCCCGGCGATCAAGGTCGCGGCAGAGATGACGAGGAGCGGCGCGATCGGTGTTCTCGGCACCGAAGCGACCATCCGCCAGCGCTACGTCGACGATCTCGCGGAGCAGTTTGCATCGGGCCAGACGGTCGCCCGCCACGGATCGAGCGAGCTCGTCGAGCTTGCCGAGCGCAAGCTCGCGGGCAGCCTTCCGAGCGTCGAGGAGGTCCGCTCCGCGACGCTGCCGCTATTCGAGCAGGACGGAGGCGAGGCCATTGACGTCGTCGTCCTTGCCTGCACTCACTTCCCCTTGCTCGAAGACGAGCTTAGGCAGGCATTCCCCCAGGTGTCGTGGGTCGACGGAGGCGCGGGCATCGCCCGGCGCATCGCTTTCCTTACTCGCGGTCAGCCGTGGCCGGACAGCTGTCCGGACGGCATCGCGCTCTTCACGGGCGCTCCGCCGGGCGGGCCGCTGCTGGCAGCGCTGGCGAGCTACGGCCTCACCGAAACCGCGAACCTGTGAGCTTCTTGCGAGTCGTTCGCATTGGAAAAACGGCAAGCGCGGCGGTAATGGGTCGGCGAGCCAGGGTGGCGGGACACAAGTGAACTACGAAAAAATCTTCAAGGCGGCCCTCAATCAGCTGCACGAGGAAGGCCGCTATCGCGTCTTCATCGATATCCTGCGCACGAAGGGCTCGTTCCCCAACGCGCATTGCTTCGCCGGGCATAACGGTCCCAAGCCGGTCACTGTCTGGTGCTCCAACGATTATCTGGGGATGGGCCAGAATCCCGCGGTGGTCGAAGCGATGGAGCAGGCGCTCCACGAAGTTGGCGCGGGATCGGTCGGCACCCGCAACATCGGCGGCAACACCCATTACCATGTGCAGCTGGAAGCCGAGCTCGCAAGCCTCCACGCCAAGGAGGGCGCGCTTCTGTTCACCTCCGGCTACGTGTCCAACGAGGCAGCGCTGTCGACGCTCGGCAAGCTTCTGCCGGGCTGCGTGATCTTCTCCGACGAATTGAACCACGCCTCGATGATTGCCGGGATAAAGAATTCGGGCTGCGAGAAGCGCGTGTTCCGCCACAACGACCTCGAGCACCTCGAGCAGTTGCTGATGGAAGCCGACGCCGGCGCGCCCAAGCTGATCGCCTTCGAAAGCGTTTATTCGATGGACGGCGACATCGCCCCGATCGCCGCCATCTGTGACCTCGCCGACAAATATGGCGCCCTCACCTACCTCGACGAAGTCCATGCGGTCGGAATGTACGGCGAGCATGGCGGCGGCATTTCCGAGCGCGATGGCATCGCGGATCGGCTGACCATCGTCGAAGGCACTCTCGGCAAGGCGTTCGGCGTGATGGGTGGTTACATCGCCGCGAGCCGGGCAATCATCGACTGCATCCGCAGCTATGCGCCAGGCTTCATCTTCACCACCTCCCTGTCGCCGGTCCTGGTCGCTGGCGCACTGGCGAGCGTCCGCCACCTCAAGGTGTCGAGCGCCGAGCGCGACGCCCAGCAGGCCGCCGCAGCGACGCTCAAGAAGAAATTCGCCGCCGCCCGGTTGCCAGTGATGCCCAGCGTCACCCACATCGTCCCGTTGCTGGTCGGCTGCCCGATCGAAGCCAAAAGGATCAGCGACATCCTGCTCGCCGAATACGGGCTGTACGTGCAGCCGATCAACTTCCCGACGGTGCCGCGCGGCACCGAGCGGCTGCGCTTCACGCCGGGCCCCCACCACACCAGCGAGATGATGGACGAACTCACGACCGCCCTGGTCGAGATCTGGGACCGGCTGGAGATGAAGCTGGCCGCCTGAGGCTGGCGAATCCTCGCTTGCTGCCCTAGGCAGAAGCCATGCGCATCGCTCTTGCCGCCGACCACGCCGGGTTCGCCCTCAAGGACGAGCTTGCGCACTGGCTTTCCGAGGAGGGCCACGACGTCCTCGACCTTGGGACAAATAGCGCGGACAGCGTCGATTATCCGCAATTCGGTGCGGCGCTCGCTCGCGCAATTGGATCGGGCGAGGCCGAGCGCGGAGTGGCGGTCTGCGGGTCGGGTATCGGCATTGCCATCGCCATCAACCGGTTCGGGCAATGCCGATGCGCCAATGTCAGCGAGCCGCTTTCGGCCCAGCTTGCCCGCACCCACAATGACGCCAACGTAATCGCGCTCGGCGCTCGCCTGGTCGGGCCCGATATGGCCAAGGCCTGCGTCGCCGCCTTTGTTGACGGCGACTTCGGCGGCGGCCGGCACCAGCGTCGGGTCGACCAACTCTTGTCCCTTCTGCAGGACAGCGACTGATGGCCAGCGTCGTCTCCTTGGACGATGTCCAGCCCAAGGGTTTCTTCACCGATTCCCTCGCCGCGGCCGATCCGGCGGTGGCGGCGGCGGTCGGCGACGAGCTTCGCCGCGAGCAGACCCAGATCGAGCTGATCGCCTCGGAGAATATCGTCAGCCGCGCCGTGCTCGAAGCGCAGGGCTCGGTGCTGACCAACAAATATGCCGAAGGCTATCCCGGCCGGCGCTATTACCAGGGCTGCGGCCCATCCGATGCCGTTGAAACGCTGGCGATTGACCGCGCCAAACAATTGTTCGGCTGCGAGTTCGCAAACGTCCAGCCGCACTCGGGCGCTCAGGCCAATGGTGCGGTGATGATGGCGCTGCTGAAACCCGGCGATACGATCATGGGCATGAGCCTCGCCGCCGGCGGGCACCTGACCCACGGCGCGCCGCCGGCGCAGTCCGGCAAGTGGTTCAACGCGCTTCAGTACGGTGTTCGCCACGACGATCATCTGGTCGATTTCGACGAGGTCGAGCGGCTTGCCGCCGAACACCGGCCGAAGATGATCATCGCCGGCGGCTCCGCCTATCCGCGGCATCTCGATTTCGCTCGCTTCCGGGCGATCGCCGACGGCGTCGGCGCCTTGCTGTTCGTCGACATGGCGCACTTTGCCGGCCTGGTCGCCGCCAGCGAGCACCCGAGCCCGTTCGGCCACGCCCATGTCGTCACCACCACCACCCACAAGACGCTGCGGGGCCCTCGCGGCGGCATGGTGCTGACCGATGACGAAACCATCGCCAAGAAGGTCAACTCGGCCGTGTTCCCGGGCCTTCAGGGCGGACCGCTGATGCACGTCATCGCCGCCAAGGCGGTTGCCTTCGGAGAAGCGCTTCAGCCCGATTTCAAGACCTATGCCCGGGCCGTGATCGCCAACGCCAGGATGCTCGCGGCCCGCCTCAAGGAGCGTGGAGCCGATCTCGTCGCGGGCGGCACCGACACGCACCTCGCGCTGGTCGACCTGCGCCCGCTCGGCCTCACCGGCCGCGACGCCGACGAGAGCCTCGAGCGCGCCGGCATCACCTGCAACAAGAACGGCGTTCCGTTCGACCCGCTGCCGCCGATGCAGACCAGCGGCATCCGCGTCGGCTCCCCGGCCGGAACCACCCGCGGCTTCGGTGAAGCCGAGTTCCGCGACATCGCCGACATGGTCGCAGATGTACTGGACGGCCTCACCGGCAACGGCTTGGAGGCCAACGGCGAAGTCGAGCGTCAGGTCAATGCGCGCGTTCGCGAATTGTGTTCGCGCTTCCCCATCTACGGAGGCTGAGGCGATGGAAAAGGATCAGAAAGAGGTTGGCAAGAAGATGGCCGTTTGGGCGGCGGTCGGGGCCGTCATCGCTATCCCCGTGCCGTTCATTGGACCGGTCATCGGCGCCGCTGCCGGAGCCGGCCTTGCCTACTTGCAGGCCAAAAAGAAGAGCTGATGCGCTGCCCGTTCTGCGCGCACGAAGATAGCCAGGTTAAGGACAGCCGGCCCAGCGAAGATGGCGCCGCGATCCGCCGCCGCCGCCAGTGCGAGGGCTGCGGGGCGCGCTTCACCACCTTCGAGCGAGTACAGCTTCGCGACCTCGTGGTCGTCAAGAAGGAAGGCGAACGCGAGCCGTTCGACCGCGAGAAACTGGCGCGTTCGATCGCCATCGCCTGCCGCAAGCGCGATATCCCGGCTGAGCGGATCGACCGTCTCATATCCTCGATCCAGCGCCAGCTCGAAACCCGCGGCGACGAGGTGACGACGACTCGGATCGGCGAGGCGGTGATGGACGGCCTGAAGGCGCTGGACCACGTCGCCTACATCCGCTTCGCCAGCGTCTACAAGGACTTCAGCGAACCCGGCGACTTCGCGGAGATCGCCGGCGCGGTCGGCGATGGCACTTAGCCCGCCACCGATTATCGTCCTCGTCCGCCCGCAACTGGGGCAGAACATCGGCAAGGCGGCGCGGGCGATGTTGAACTTTGGGCTGACCGAGATGCGGCTGGTGGCGCCACGGGACGGCTGGCCCAATCCCGACGCGGGTCCGTCCGCCAGCGGTGCCGACATCGTGCTCGAACAAGCGCAGGTGTTCGCTACAGTCCAGGAGGCGATCGCGGACTGCTCGCTGGTGTACGCCTCGACGGTCAGGCGACGCGACCTGGTGACCCCCGTCTGCAGCCCCGAGGCCATGGCAGAGGCGATTACCGCTTCGCCGGAGCGCGCCGCGATACTGTTCGGGCCCGAGCGGTCGGGGCTGGAGACCGAGGACGTGGCACTGGCGGGCGCCATCGTCACCGTGCCGATCAACCCGAGCTTTGGATCGCTGAACCTCGCCCAGGCGGTCATCCTGCTGGCGTACGAATGGTCGAAGCGGTCCGAGCTTGCGGTGCCGCCGGCGAAGGAACTGGAGCCGCCGGCTCCGCAAGGCGAGCTAGAAGGCTTGGTCCAGCAGCTCGAACAGGCGCTGGATTTCAAAGGCTATTACCACCCGCCCGAACGAACCGACGTCACCAAGAACACTCTTCGCACCATCTTCACCAAGCCGGGATGGTCGTCGCGCGAGGTGAAAGCGGTGCGCGGCGTCATTCGGGCGCTGCTCGGTCCGGCCCGAAACCGCTCCAAACCTTGACGATCCCAGCCCCCTCCCCTAGGTGCGCCGCTCGCAATTGATCCCGCACTCCCGGTGAAGCGGCGATCGCGTCTGGTGCATGGCCAGGCGGTGCGGTCCGGGAATTTTGTGACAAGCGAATTGGAGAATGTTTCGTGACCAAGCGCACCAGCGCCAAGTATAAGCTCGACCGCCGGATGGGCGAGAACGTCTTCGGACGGCCCAAGAGCCCGGTCAACCGCCGCGAATATGGACCCGGCCAGCACGGCCAGCGCCGCAAGGGCAAGGTCAGCGATTTCGGCATCCAGCTGCGCGCCAAGCAGAAGCTCAAGGGCTATTACGGCGACG
>JACCSV010000264.1 GCA_013812805.1 Sphingomonas sp.
GGTCTGCTCGGCGCCGACTATTTCGCCGCTCACCCGACCGTCCCGATCGGCCAGATCGTCGGCCTGGTGAATCTCGACATGCCGCTTCTGCTCTACGATTTCCGCGACGTCATTGCTTTCGGGGCCGAGCATTCGACCCTTGCTCGCGCCGTCGGCGACGCGGGCAAGGCGATGGGCGTTGCAGCCGCAGCCGATCCGATGCCGCAGGAATCGCTGTTCGTCCGCTCGGACCACTATCGGTTCGTCACTCGGGGCGTGCCCTCGGTGTTCCTGATGACCGGATACGCCAATGGCGGCGAGGCCAAGTGGAAGAACTTCCTTGCCGGGGTCTACCACAGCCCCAGGGACGATTTGTCGCAGGCAATCGACTGGACCGCAGCGGGACGGTTCGGCGAGCTCAACTATCGCATCGCCCGTACCCTGGCCGACGCCGACCAGCGCCCGATGTGGTACCGCGGCTCCTATTTCGGCGAGACGTTCGGCGGCGGCCAGCCGCGGGCCGAGCGTCAACCTTGACTTCGAGAGCCGCCCCTCATAGGTGAGCGACCGGTTTTTCGAACCTCCCACAATTCGATCTAGAAAGAACGAGCAAGCGCCCGGCCATGAAGATTCGCAATAGCTTGAAGTCCCTGAAGGACCGCCATCGCGACTGCCGGGTGATTCGCCGCCGCGGCCGGACGTACGTCATCAACAAGACGAACCGCCGGTTCAAGGCGCGCCAGGGCTAGTTTAGCCGGCCCTGCGGCATCCGTTCGGACTGCTTCACCATTGTTTTTAAACGCTTGACCCGCTTTTGCGGGCCGCTTGCCTTCACCTATCGTTCACCTGGGCCAGTCTAGTGACGAGGATGAGGAGAAGTGCGGTGAAGAAGCTTTTGATCGTTGGAGCAGCAGGATTGGTTGCAGCGATGGGCTTTGCCACGATCGCGGCCGCGGCTGCGGCCGATCCCAAGTCCCAGACCGTGCCGAAGGGCTGGAATTACGAGATCAAGGACGGCAAGCGAGTGGCCAAGGCCAACCGCCAGACCAACGCCGACGGCAGCTGGCGCGAGGAAAACCGCCAGGGCAAGTGCGTGACCGTCAAGGAAAAGTCCGCCGCCGGCGAATATAAAGAATCGCGGCGCTGCAGCTGATCAGCCGTTCGCGGCTGCCCTTGGCTGTTTGGTGATTTTGCATTCCGGAAGCCCGGCGCGAGCAACGTCGCCGCAATCGCGCACCTGAGCGCTTCCGTCCGGCCCCGCGAATACGGCCCAATCGCGTCCTTCCGAACAGGTCGCCATCCACATGTCGAGATTTTCGTGCTTGGTGACGAAGCCGGCCGTCTCCAGGCGCTTGCAGCTGTAGCCCGAGGCGAGGATGGCGCGCTTGAGCGCGATCTCAAGCTCCGGCTCGGCGAGCTGGTGCAGCCGATCCTGTTCTGGGCTCCGAACCGCGATCTTGGTGCCCGTTTCGCGCGGCTGCGGATCGGAGCCGCAGGCACACACAGCGAGAAGCGGCACCACCGCCAGCATCGATACGTTTCGCATTGTTCCCTCCATCTATGCCCTACAACGCCGGCCGACTGCCAAAGCTTCGAACGCTATCGTAACGGATCCGCACCGCCGCGGCCGCGGCTTTCGCCGCCTCCACCGCTTCCGCCGAACTTCGTCCGCGCGCAAGTGCAACGCCCATGCGGCGCCGATTTACCGTGTTTGGCTTGGCGAACAGCCGGACGTCGACCAGCATTTCCGCAGATCCGAGTGCAAGGGCGTCCGCCACGCCCTCGAACCTGAACGAAGCGCTTTCCCGGTCGGCGAGAATGACCGCCGAGGCGGAGGGACCGAACAGCTCGATGGCCGGAATCGGCAGGCCGAGGACAGCCCGCAGATGGAGCTCGAATTGATTGGGAGACTGCGAAATCAGCGTCACCATGCCGGTGTCGTGCGGCCGGGGCGACAGCTCGGAAAATATCGCTTCCTCCCCGCGAATGAAGAACTCGACACCGAAGATGCCGTGGCCGCCGAGTGCCTCGACGACGGTCCGCGCCTGCTCGCGCGCCGAGCGGAGCGCGGCATCCGGAAGCGCCGCGGGCTGCCAGCTTTCGCGATAGTCGCCATGCTCCTGCCGATGGCCGATCGGCGGGCAGAACCGAACTCCGTCGCGACTCGCGACGGTCAGCAGCGTGATTTCGCTGTCGAAGGCAATATATTCCTCGACGATTACGCGCGGCCTGTCGCCGCGCATGTTGGCCACCGCATAACTCCAGGCCTGGGGCAGCTCATCCTTGCTGGAAGCAGTGCTCTGGCCTTTGCCCGAGCTCGACATCATCGGCTTGACCACGCACGGCAGCCCGACCGTGTCGGCCGCTGCAAGCGCCTGTTCGCGGGTTTCGACGAAGCGATAGCGCGACGTCCTCAGGCCTAGCTCCTGGGATGCAAAATCGCGGATGCCGTCGCGGTTCATGGTCAGCTGAACGGCGTTGGCGGAAGGAGCGACCCGCCACCCTTCGCGCTCCAGCTGTGCCAGCGTCGCGGTGTCGATCGCCTCGATCTCCGGCACGATGACGTCCGGCCGATGTTTTTCGACCGCTGTCCGAAGCGCCGCCCCATCGAGCATCGAGAAGACCTCGAAGGCATCGGAAAGCTGCATCGCCGGCGCGTTTGGATAGCGGTCGCAGGCGATGACCCGGCATCCGAGCCGCTTGGCGGCGATCGCGAAC
>JACCSV010000185.1 GCA_013812805.1 Sphingomonas sp.
GGTTCATGCCCATGTCCTGCATGGTCAGGATCGGGCGCGGCCGGAGCGGCGGCACGGGGGCGGACATGCCTTGGCGCGGGGCGAGCGTGGCGCGGCCGAGGCCGGAGCGGTCGATCGACTCGCTGACAAAACTGTAGGCGCGGTCGCCGGGGGTGACGATGACGTCATAGGTTTCGGCGACCCCGATCTGGAACTCGTCGACTGTCACCGGGCGGACGTTCTGGCCATCGGCCTGGACGATCGTCATCGGCAGGTCGGGTATCCGGATGTTGAAGTTGGTCTGGGCGGCGGCGTTGATGATGCGCAGCCGAACTCGCTCGCCGGCACGGAACAGCCCCGTCCAATTGTCGAACGGCCCCATGCCGTTAATGGTGAAATCGTAGGTCGAGCCGGTGACGTCGGCGATGTCCGCCGGGTCCATGTTCATCTTCGCCCACTCGCGGCGTTCCTCGGCCGGCAAGTCGCGGCCGGCGAGCAGCCCGGACAGCGTCAGCCGCTGCATATTGAAGTAGGCGCCACCCATCTGCTTGAGTTTCTTATAGATCGTCGCTCCGGACATCTGGCTGTGATCGGACAGCACCAGCACGTGCTCGCGGTCGTAAGCCGCAGGTTCGGCATCGGCGGGGTCGATGACGATCGGGCCGTAGAGGCCGTCTTCTTCCTGATAGGCCGAGTGGCTGTGGTACCAATAGGTGCCCGACTGGATCACCGGAAACTCGTAGGTGAAGGTCGAGCGCGGCATGATTCCGGGAAAGCTGACGCCGGGGACGCCGTCCATTTCGAACGGCACCAGCAGGCCGTGCCAGTGGATCGAGCTTTCCTCGTCGAGCGTGTTGGTGACTCGAAGCCGAACCTTCTGCCCTTCTTTCAGGCGGACGAGGGGGGCGGGAACAGTGCCGTTTATGCCCACCGCGCGGCTGGTCTTGCCGTCCACGCGCACCGCGACCTTGCCGATGGTCAGCGCGATGTCGGTGCCGCTGACGGTCGGGAGCGGACGGAGGAGGCCAGGGGAGAGCTGTTGGGCCCAGGCGGGCGTTACTCCGGCAAGCGCGGCGCCGGCGCTTCCCAGCCCGGCAGCGCGCAGGAAATCGCGCCGCCCGAGGGCGAGCTTGTCAGACATTTAGGAATCCTCGCGGTTCATCGCAGACGGGGTTGAGCCGGCAGCGCCGCTTGAACGACGCCGCCGGCCTGCAACCGAGCTTACTGCTGCTGTGGTTTCTGCTGTCGGTCAGCGTGAGGAGCCTTGGCTCCGGGCTTCCCCATGTCGTGGCCGGCATGGCCCATCGCGGCCATGTCCTTGCAGCACTTGCAGTCTATCTTGTGGCCCTGCTGGGCCTTCGGCGCGGGCGCAAGAGCGGTTTGCGCATTGGCGACGGTCGGCAGTGCAACCGCCAGCGCGAACGCAGTCATCAACTTTGTCATGTCAGTCTCCGTGAAATCGAGTGGAAAATGTCGACTTCACGCAGTTCGGGGCGGGGGAGTTGGAAGCTTTGCCAAGTAACTACGGCCGAACTGCTCGATCGCGGGTTGATCATCGCTTCGGACGAGCAGGGGAAGGTCCGCTCCAAGCGCCGGGGCAAGTGCCGCGGCTGCGCACATCGCGGCGCAGCAGGAGTGGTCGACCGCCTTATCCGCCGTCCCACGGCCGCCAGCGCAATGGGCAGTGTCCATCGACTGGGCATGGTGATCGGCGGGCATCGCTGCACGCGCGCTTCCGCTTTGCATGGCGAAGGGTGCGAACGCCATTGCCAGTGCAATCAGCATCGCGAAGACGGGACGCAAGCTCACCCGGCAGCATATGCGCCCGAGGGCAGGCATTTTCAATGCGCTACGCCTGGCATGACCATCCACAGAGCCATGGCGATCATCATCAGATTCTCGGTCAGCGAGACGAAACCCAGCGGAACGTTGCTGCTACCGCCAACGCACGCGCATTTGAGTTCGCGTTTGTCGATGTAGACCGCCTTGAACACCGAAACCGCGCCGATGCTTCCGATGGTGAGCGCGATCGGGACCGATAGCCAGGTTAGAGCGCCGGCGACCATCAGCACCCCCGCCACGCCTTCCGCGAACGGATAGATGTAGCTGTACGGGACCCAGCGCTTGGCCAGCAGGTCGTAGTTGAGGAACATGGTCGAGAAGGTTTCGATGTTCTGCAGCTTGAGGAGCGACAGCACGACCATCGAGAAAGCAATGAACCATTCGCCGGCGCGAACTGTGAATGGCTCCCCGCTGACGGCGTAGCTTGCCGCGAGCGCCATCAGCGCGGTCATCGCGAATAAGGCGGCGACCGGACGGTAGCTCGTCGCCTTGGGATCGGCGACGGGTTTGCCGAAGAAGCGGCGGAGGTCGTCGTAGCCGCCGATTCGGTCCCCGCCGACGAAGATCTGCGGCGTCGTCGCGACCCCGTGCTTCGCCTTGAACGCGTCGGTTTGCTCGCGCGTCGTCAAGTGATGGTCCTCGACCTCGAAGCCTGAGCTTTTGAGCAGGTGCAGTGCCTTTAGCCCATACGGGCAAGTGTGATGCGGCATCACCATCCGGTGGATCACCGCCTTGCGCTTAGCCTTGGGCGGGTTGGACAGGTCCGACATCGCGATCTCCTTTGAAAAAGTGTCGCCTGCCTGTATAGGTGCTGTACCATGGTACGGAGTCAAGACCCCTAATGATGACCATCGGGAAGCTTGCGGCGGCGGCCGCAGTGGGCGTCGAAACCATTCGCTTCTACCAGCGGCGTGGGCTGCTCGAGACGCCGGGGCGCAACGACGGCATCCGCCGTTACGGTGGTGAGGACCTGCGCCGACTTCGGTTCATCCGCCAGGCGCAGGCGGCTGGTTTCACACTCGCTGAGATCGCCGAGCTGATCGCGCTCGACGCCAGCGAGGATCGGCCGCGGGCCCGCGAGCTCGCCAACGCGCGGATCAAGGCACTCGACGCGAAGATTGCGGAGCTTCGCGCGGCGCGGGCTTCGCTCGCTTTTCTGGCAAAGGAATGCGGGTCGGGCACGCCGGGCACGTGCCCGATCATCGACTCGTTCGGCAGCATCCACACCATTGAGCAGTGAGTTGCAGCGCCGAGCCAAGACTGTCTCTTGCATCCCTCCGCCGTCTGTGTGGTTGTGGGCGCAGGTGTGACTTCGAAAGTGTGCCGTGGCCCAGTTACGATTCAGCGAGGAAGCGGCTCGCGATGTCCTGCTGGTTCGGGCGATCGAAGGCGAGGACACGGCAGCCGCCATATTGACTCGCGAGGACCGCCAGTACGCGACCAGCGCGGCGTTGGCCGCCTCGCCGCTGCGGGAATCGCCCAGCGCGCGGGAAACCGCGGCCTTCCTCAGCCGGCGCGCCGGTCTTGCGCTCGACCGGCTGGTTGCTCGCTACCCAATGCTCCAACGGGCTCGAACGCTTGCCCGCTGGCCGCCAGCGCTGAACTGGCTACTCCCGCTCGCGGCACTTGTG
>JACCSV010000281.1 GCA_013812805.1 Sphingomonas sp.
GTCGCCGACCTCATCGTCCGCTCGGCCTTGTCGCGCCACGAAAGCCGGGGCCTTCACTTCACGCTCGACTATCCCCAAATGGCGGCCGAAGCGACGGACACGGTGCTGGTGCCCTGACCCAACCGACAATTTTCAAGGAGAAGCATGATGGCGACACTCAGCGAGCCAAGGCCGGCGATGGCCGAGCACGGCGGCAGCGCGGTCAAGGCCTATGGCGCCCACGCGGCCGACAAGCCGCTCGAGCCGCTGGCCATCGAGCGCCGCCGGCCCGGCCCGCGCGACGTGGAGATCGCGATCGCTTTTTGCGGGGTGTGCCACTCGGACCTGCACACGGTGCGCTCCGAATGGGACGGCACGCTCTATCCTTGTGTTCCCGGCCACGAGATCGTCGGCGAAGTGACCGCCCTCGGCAGCGACGCCGGCAAGTTCAAGGTCGGCGACACGGTCGGGGTCGGTTGCCTGGTCGACAGCTGCCGCACCTGCAGCGCGTGCGAGGAGGGGCTCGAGCAATATTGCACCGGCGGCTTCACCGGCACCTACAACGGGGCGACCCAGGACCCGCCCGGGCACACGCTCGGCGGCTATTCGCAGCGGATCACGGTCGATGAGGATTTCGTGCTCCGCATCAGCCACCCGCCCGACCAGCTCGCCGCGGTCGCGCCACTGCTGTGCGCGGGGATCACCACCTACTCGCCGCTTCGCCACTGGAATGCGGGGCCGGGCAAGAAGGTCGGCATCGTCGGCATCGGCGGGCTCGGCCACATGGGCGTCAAGCTCGCCCACGCAATGGGCGCGCACACCGTCGCGTTCACCACCTCGCAGGGCAAGCGCGAGGACGCGCTGAGGCTCGGCGCCGACGAGGTCATCGTCTCGCGCAACGCCGAGGAAATGGCGGCACATGCCGAAACGTTCGACCTCATCATCGACAGTGTCGCGGCAAGCCACGACCTCGACGTCTTCATCCAGCTGCTCAAGCGCGACGGCACCTTGTGCCTGGTCGGAGCGCCCGAGCACCCGCACCCCTCGCCGGGCGTCGGGGGGCTGATCTTCCGGCGCCGCTCGATTGCCGGCTCGCTGATCGGCGGCCTTGCCGAGACTCAGGAGATGCTCGACTTCTGCGCCGAGAAGGGCATCGTGTCGGACATCGAAATGATCCCGGCGCAAGCAATCAACGAGGCTTACGAGCGGATGCTGAGAAGCGATGTCAAGTACCGCTTCGTCATCGACATCGCCTCGCTTGCGGGCACCCAAGCGGCCGAGCCCGACGTGCAGCTTCCCGGCTGAACCCGCGGGCGTCGCCTAGAGCTTCACGCCATATTCGGCGAAGTGCTCCTCGACTTGCGGATCGCGTCTGAGCGCCTCCGCCCGGTCAGCCCTGGCGCGCACCATGTCGCCCTTACGCGCACGGACGACCGCCCGCCCGAGGAATGCGCTGGCGATGTTCTTCCTGGCAATTGCCTGGTCGTAGGCGGCGAGCGCCTCGTCCAGCCGCCCCAGCTTCAGCAGCACCATCGCCAGGCTATCGAGGATTGCTGCGTTATCCGGGCTGAGCCTGAGCGCTTCGCGGCAGTCGGCGAGCGCGGATTCGAGCATCAGGCCCGCGGTGGCCTTGCGCCAGCACAGGCCGTTGAAGTCCCCCCAGGTCGTTGCCTTGGCGCGCTGTTCAGCGAAGATCTGCTCGGCCTGGGCGGTTCGGCCCGCCTTGTGGAGCATCTCCGCCTGACCGAGCGCAAGATGATCGATCGAACGGTCGGAAAGGAAATGATCGCCGATTGGCGGCGCCTTGATCGCCTGCTCGTAAAGCTGGAGGGCGGCCTGGTAATCGCCTTTGCGTCCGAGCACCCGTGCCTTGGCCGCGAGCGCCTCCCTGTTGTCGGGCTCGAGTTTCAGCGCCTGATCGAGATCGGCCAGCTTCCCGGCAATGTCCGACCTGGGACGCGACAGCGCCCGGTTCACATAGACATAAGCCTCCGGCGAGATCGCGAGCGCACGATCAAAAGCCTCGGCAGCCTCTTTGTGCATGCCCAACCTTGCGTAGATCAGCGCCGCGGCGACATGGGCATAATCGGATTTGCTGCTGTCGCGAGCGATCAGCGCCGCTTCACGGGCGGCCGCCTGCTTGTCGCCGCGGCTGGCGAAGATGTTTGCGCGCAGCAGCCGAAGGTCGGGACTGTCGGGCCGGGCTTTCAGCTCCTGCTCGGCATCGGCGAGGGCCCGGTCGTC
>JACCSV010000311.1 GCA_013812805.1 Sphingomonas sp.
TCGCCGAACAGGAAGCCGTCGATCCGCGCGGTCGCGACATCGTAGAAGAAGTAAGCGAGGATCACGCCAATCACCGCGGCCACCGCAAGCCCGCCGAGCACGCGAAGCGAGACACCGGCGAGCGCCAGCATCGCGATCCACACGAATGCATAGATGATGGTCGAGCCGAAGTCGGGCTGCTTCATCAGCAGGACGGCGATGGCGCCGGTGAGCAGGAACGACAGGGGGAACACCGGTAGCGAGCGGTCGCTTTCCTTTAGGCTTAAGAGCCAGGCCATGGCGACGACGAAGAACGGCTTGAGGAATTCCGACGGCTGCAGCTGGCCGATGCCGATCTCCAGCCAGCGCCGGGCGCCGTTGATCTCGGGCCCGAAGATCGGGACCAGCGCCAGCAGCACGAAGAAGAAAGCGGCGCCGAACAAAGAGAACCTTCGTGCCCGCTCCCGCGACAGCATCGAAATGCCGATCATCACCGGCAGGCTGACCGCGATCCAGAAGATCTGGCGGTAGAAGTGATAAAGGCTCGGCAATTGTACCGATCCACCCGAATAGCGCTCCGCCGAGGCGGGCGAGGCGGCGGCGACGGCGATCAGGCCGATGCCGATCAGCACCGCGACCAGCAGCAACAGGACGCGGTCGATTTCCCAGAACCAGCGGCTGGCGGCGGAGCGGTCGGAGCGGCCATAGCGGTTGGCGTCAACCGTCATCCTGGCTTTTAAGCGGTCGGAAATGAGACTGGTCATAGCGCCCCCACTAAAGCCCGGAACTGGTCCCCGCGGTCCTCGAAATCGCGAAACTGGTCGAAGCTCGCGGCTGCCGGGGACAGCAGCACCGTATCGCCCTCGAGCGCATCATGCGCGGCCTGACGGACGGCTTCGTCCAGTTTTCCACATATTTTCACCGGCATGTGCGGTTTTAAGAGCCGCTCGAACAGCTCCGCCGCCTCGCCAATCGTGTAGGCCGACCGGACGTTGCCGAAGTGCGGCACGCACTCGTCGAGGCTCTCGCGCTTCGGCTGCCCGCCGCAGATCCAGCGGATCGCGGGGAAAGCGGCAAGCGCCGGCGCGGTCGCGGTCGGGTTGGTCCCCTTGCTGTCGTTGACGAAAGTGATGCCGCCGAGCTCGCGGATGCGCTCCATGCGGTGCGGGAGGCCCGGGAAAGCGCGGAGGGCCCGATTTACGAATTGAAGATCGATCCCAAGCGCCTCCGCGACAGCGATTGCCGCAGCTGCGTTCTGCGCGTTGTGGGGGCCTTGGAGCGCGGGCCACTCTCGTTGCGAAGAGTAATGGGCTGGGTCACGCTGGGCGAGTTCCCCGCTCCAGACCACCGTCTCGTCATAGGCACCATTCGCCATTCGACGTGCCTCGGGATCATTACCGACGAAAATCTCATGCCGCTGCTCGTGCAGACCGCCGGAGTACTGCATCTCGAAGAGTCGCCCCTTCGATTCCGCGTACGCCTCGAAGCTCTCGTACCGGTCGAGGTGGTCGGGCGTGATGTTTAGCAGCACCGCGACATCGCAGTCGAGGCTCTGCGTGAGGTCGATCTGATAGCTCGACAGCTCGAGCACATAGACGGCGACCCCCCTTTCATTCGGCGCCAGCGGGTCCTGCGCCAGGATCGGCAGGCCGATGTTTCCGCCCATCGCCGTCGGCACCCCCGCGGTCTTGAGGATGTGGTGGACGAGCGCGGTGGTGGTCGACTTGCCGTTGGTGCCGGTGATGCCGACCACCTTGTGCGGCGGCAGCTCTGCGCGGGCGCGGGCGAACAGCTCGATATCGCCGATGATCTCGACGCCGGCATCGCGCGCACGCTGCGCGATCGGGTGGCGGTTGAGGGGGAGGCCGGGGGTGACGACGAGGGAGTCGAACTGAGTGAGGTCGGCGGTGTCGAGGTCCGCGACGATCAGCGTCTCCTCCCCGGGACGGGGAGGGGGACCAGCCGAAGCCGGAGGCGAAAACTGGTGGAGGGGGGGGCGTGCAGTGCTCAGCCCCCCCTCCGTCAGTCCTTCGGACTGCCACCTCCCCGGTCCGGGGAGGAGCTTTTCGCGAGCTTCTTCCCGATCATCCCAAGCCGTCACCCTCGCCCCGCTGGCGACCAGCGCCTCGACCGTCGCCAGCCCCGAGCGCGCCAGACCGTAGACCGCGTAATGCTTGCCGGCGAAGGCGCGGGCGGTGATCACCTGAGCTTGAGCGTCGAGAGGCCGGCCAGCGCCAGCACGAAGCTGACGATCCAGAAGCGGATCACGATCGTCGGCTCCGACCAGCCGATATGCTCGAAATGGTGGTGGATCGGCGCCATCAGGAACACGCGCTTGCCGGTGTGCTTATAGACCATCACCTGGATGACGACCGACAGCGCTTCCAGAACGAACAGCCCACCGATGATCACCAGCACGAACTCATGGTGCGTGGCGACCGCGACCGCGCCCAGCGCTCCGCCGAGCGCGAGGCTGCCGGTATCGCCCATGAAGACCGCCGCCGGTGGCGCGTTGAACCACAGGAACGCAAGCCCGCCACCGACGATTGCAAGCAATATGACGGTGAGGTCGCCGACTCCCAGGATGTGCGGGATGCCGAGGTAATCGGCGAAACGCGCATTGCCGACCAGGTAAGCGATCAGCAGGAAAGCGAGGCTGGCGATGATCACCGGCATGGTGGCGAGCCCGTCGAGCCCGTCGGTCAGGTTCACGGCATTGCCGAAGGCGACGATGACGAAGGCGCCGAAAGCGATATACCCCCAGCCGAGATCGAGCACCGGCCCCTGCACGAACGGCACGTGCAGGTTGGTGTTGCCGGCCTCGACGATCATCCAGGTGGCGATACCGGCGATGACGAACTCGAGCGCCAGGC
>JACCSV010000312.1 GCA_013812805.1 Sphingomonas sp.
GCTGGCCCCAGCCGAACCAGTCCGCGGTGCGTTTGCCGTCGCCGCGCCACAAACGGCCCTCGCGGTCGATCGCGACAAGGTCGATTCCAAACCGCTGAAAATTGCCGGTTATTCCCATGACGTCCGACAGATCGCCGCGAAAGTCGCTGCGCCGGTGGTGCGACAGCGCGTCATAGCCGTCGTAGACGAGAATCCGCCCGATCATCGGCAAGATCAATCGGGGCTGCCCTGTGGCGCAATCGACCGGGGTGACGTCGACCGCCAGCGGCGGGGCCTCCGGGGAGACGTCGAGCTCGAAGCGTAGCGTCCGCCCGGGCGCTGCAGTGTTGAACGGCATGGCATTGAAAATTACTGCTTCGCCTCGGGCCGGCACTTCGCTGTCCGGACGCGTCGCTCGCAAGGAATCCTGCCAGACCAGCCGACGTTCCAGCAACGTCCGATCGGCGTCGAATACCATCCCGCGAATTTCGGTAATCTTGCGCGGCTCGCCGGTGGGATTGGTGACGACCAGATCGACGTTCGGATATCCCGTCCGCGGATCGACGCAAACCCGGGCCGGCACCGCCGCGACGCTAAGTTGCGCCCCAAGCGCGAGCGCCAACAGTGTCGACATGAGCAAAGCCTCCGGTAGGTGTATTGCTCAAATAATACACCGAACGGCTATTTGTAAAGAGCCGCGTAACTGACGCCCCGCTTTCTCCTCCCGCGAGATCATGCGTCGGAGTTGCACTGCGCGCCGGCCATGGCGAGCACGGCCTGCCATTCTTGAGGGCGTACCGGTGCCACCGACAGGCGCGACTGGCGGATCAGCTCCATCTTCGCGAGCGTCGGCGCGGCCTTGATTGCAGCCAGTGTGACCGGTTGCTCCAGCGGCCGCACCGGCTCGACCCGAACCGTGACCCAATCCGCGTCTTTCGGGTCCGGCTGTGCCTCCCGGACGACGCGGATAATGCCGACAACCGCTTTGTCGGTCATGCTGTGATAGAGAAATGCCTCGTCGTCGGCTTTCATCGCCTTGAGGTGGAGGCGCGCTGCATTATTGCGCACCCCGTCCCACTCGGTCGCGCCGTCGCGCACCAGGTCGTTCCAGCCATAGCTGGACGGCTCCGATTTCATCAGCCAATAGGCCATCAGGCGCCCCCGTTTCCGCATTTCGGCGGGCACTTTTCCTTTGTTTCCAACTAGTTTCCCCTTTCATCGCGCCATTCGCACCACTCACCGCCTTTACCTTGGATTCATTCCGTTAAACGGTATTGGGGCTGCAGCGATTAAGAGCGAGTGAGCCAGACGGCGCAAGGCGCCAGGCTCCGGGCAAGACGGACAAGCCTCGACCCACGCATTACGAGAAGGCGCCGCAAGAGCGCCACGGGCAGGTTTGGCCGCCAAGGGCAAGAGAAGAGTTTGACCAGATTTTTGGGTAGCCGCGGCGCGTCCGCGGTGATGGGTCTCATCATGCTGACGCTCGCCGGAGCGGCGCCTGCGCAGACTAGCGAGCCAACCATTGCTGCAGCCAGCGAGCCAACCATTGCTAAAGCCATCGAGGCAGCCAAGGTCGACACCACCGCCAAGCCGATAGTATCCAGCAGTTCGACGATGGTGGCCGGGGTCCGCAACGCCGTCACCAGCGCTGCCACCGCAGTTTCCAGCACGGTTGGCAATTTGCTCGGAATCACGCCAAAGATCACCGCCAAGCCCGATATCGCCCGCGAAGTCGCCTGGCTGCACAACAGCGGCTGGCCGCTCTATGCGCTGGTCCACCGCTACAGCAATCTCGCCAGCGCGCCGCCGCTCGACGAGCAGGCGAACTGCATTGCCGTCGCCGTCTATCACGAGGCCCGCGGGGAATCGCTGGAAGGCCAGCTCGCCGTCGCCCGGGTGATCATGAACCGCGCCGCGTCCGGCAAATATCCACCGAGCTGGTGCGATACCGTCAAGCAGCCGTGGCAGTTCTCGTTCGTTCGCAATTACCAGTTTCCGTACACCAACCAGGAAAGCGCTTCTTGGCGTAACGCGGTGGCGATTACCCGCCTGGCGGTAAGCAACGCGGTTCCGGGCCTGGCCAATGACGTACTCTGGTACCACGCCGATTACGTGGCGCCGTCGTGGGGCCGCCGGCTGACCCGGGTTAACAAGATCGGCACGCACATCTTCTACCGCGCCTAGGCGTCATTCTGACTCACGGGGGGCTCGGCCCGGCGTAAATCCTGGTTAACCGGGATTCGCGCCGGGCCGATTATCGAGCAGCTTCCTTTTAGCGGGCCGCAAACGGCTCGCCCGGGGGAGGCCAGGGTGCTGAAAGTTCTAGTCGTCGAGGACGATGTCCAGCTCGCCTCGACCATCAAATATCTGGTCGAGGACAATCCCCGCTACCGGGTCGTCGCCACCGCCGAGGATGCCGACGGAGCAATCGCGGCGGCCGAGCGCCATCAGCCGCATCTGGCGCTGGTCGACCTCCACCTCGCCAACGGCTCCACCGGTTTCGCGGTCGCAGTGCGGCTCCATGACCTCGACATCCCCTGCCTGTTCGTCAGCGGCAAGGCGCCGAGCTTCGCGATGCCGGACCTCGCACTGGGCTGCTTGATGAAGCCGTTCACCGCCGAGGACGTGCACCGGGCGATCGGCCTTGCCGAAGACCGGCTGCGCGGGCGCGATGGGTTGCGGATGAAGCTTCCGCGCAACCTTCACGTCTACGACCAGGTCGAAGCGCCGCCGCCGTCGGCGGGCTTCATCCCGTCGCGCCGCTCGCTTCGAACACGGCTCGAGCACTGGATTTCGGCCCGCCAGGGCTGAGCGTTACTCCGCCGCCTGGGGCAGCTCGTCGCTCTCGGCGAGATCGCGGAAGTAGCGGATGGTGCGGACCAGCCCCTGGTCGAGCGACACGCGCGGCTCCCAGCCGAGCAGCTCGCGGGCGCGGGTGATGTCGGGCTGGCGCTGGCGGGGGTCGTCGGACGGCAGGTCGCAAAAATCGAGCCGCGCCGACGAACCGACCATCGCTACCACTTTCTCGGCAAGCTCGCGAACCGTCATCTCGTTGGGGTTGCCGATGTTGATCGGCCCGGTCACGTCGTCGGGCGTCTCCATCATCCGGATCAGCCCGTCGACGGTGTCGTCGACATAGCAGAAGCTGCGGGTCTGGCTGCCGTCGCCGTAGACAGTGATGGGGATGCCCTGCAGCGCATGGACGATGAAATTGGAGACGACGCGCCCGTCGTTGGGGTGCATCCGCGGGCCATAGGTGTTGAAGATCCGCGCGACCTTGATCTTGAGGCCGAGCTGGCGGTGATAATCGAAGAACAGGGTCTCGGCGCAGCGCTTGCCCTCGTCATAGCAGCTGCGCTGGCCGATCGGGTTGACGTGCCCCCAATAGTCCTCGGTCTGCGGGTGAACCTCGGGGTCGCCGTACACTTCGCTGGTCGACGCCTGCAAAATCGGCACGTTCAGCCGCTTGGCAAGGCCAAGCATGTTGATCGCGCCGTGGACGCTGGTCTTGGTCGTCTGGATTGGGTCGTGCTGGTAATGGATCGGCGAGGCGGGGCAGGCGAGATTGTAGATCGCGTCCACCTCCACATAGAGCGGGAAGGTGATGTCGTGCCGCATGAACTCGAAGCTGGGATGGTCGAGCAGGTGGCGGATATTGCGCCTGGTGCCGGTGAACAGATTGTCGGCGCACAGCACTTCGTGCCCGGCGTCGAGCAAGCGCTCGCACAGGTGCGATCCGAGGAATCCGGCGCCGCCGGTAACAAGCACCCGTTTATGCTGGGAATAGCCGCGGCTCATGGCGGCGAGCGGTAGTTTATTGGCGGGTGAAAGCAAGCGCCGGGGGTGGCATCAGAGTATCGCCAGATGCCGGTTGTCGAAGGCGTGGGCGTAGTGCGCCTTGATCGCGACCTTGTTTTCCATCGCCTCGAGCACCGGCACCGAAAAATCGACGCCCGCCAGCTTCGAGCAACTTTCCAGATTGCCTGGCGAAAAGACGTTCACCTCGAGGATCTTGTCGCCGACGATATCGACGCCGACTAGGAACATCCCGTCCGTGACCAGCTTGGGCCGGATCAGCTCGGCGACCCCAAGTTCGGTCTTGCCGACCTCGACCGCTTCGGCGGTGCCGCCGGCGTGGATATTGGATCGGATGTCGTCCTTGGCCGCGACCCGGCGAAGCGCGGCGAACTTGCCGTCGATCTGCAGTGGCCACCCGTTCATGATGAACAGCCGGATGTCGCCCTTCTTCGCCGCCGGCACATAGGCCTGGGCGATGACATAGCCGTCGCGGCCGATCGCCTCGATCATCTGGTTGAGGTTGGCGCTGTTTTCGGGATCGAGCTTGAACACCCCGGTCCCGCCCGATCCCTGCAGCGGCTTCAAGATGATGTTGCCGCGGTGAGCCTTGGCAAAAGCCTTGATGTCGGATGCGTGCCGGGTGATCAGCGTCTCGGCTCGAGCTTCGACCGGGAAGCTCTGGAAATAGAGCTTGTTGATCGCCCTGCCGAGGCTGTCGGGATCGTTGAGGACGATCACTCCGCGCCGCACCGCCTCGCGGCCGAACAAGATCCCGGCCTCCATCGCCCATGGCGTCTGCGCATCGATCGACGGGTCGTTGCGAAGCATCACGACGTCGATATCGGTGATGTCGAGCCGCTCGACCTTTAC
>JACCSV010000317.1 GCA_013812805.1 Sphingomonas sp.
GCGTAGCATCGGCGCGAAGGTCTGAGCCCCGCTGCGATGGCGGCGAACAGCCTGTGCGCCATTTCTGAACGGCTGTTCAGCTACACCGTTTCGATGTCCGGTTTCACTTGAATCCCCTCTTTGTATCCACGATATAATGGCCCGGGAGCATGGGCCCTTAGCCCGTCCGTGAGGAGAAGAAATGCAGAACCAGTTCGACCCGCGCACGCGCACTGCCGCCGAGCGGAGTGCCGGCGTGAACCCCACCGTCTCGGTGGGCGTTCCGCGCGCCGCCCGTGATGCGGGCCTGCGGTCCTACATGCTTTCGGTCTACAACTACATGGCCTCGGGCGTGCTTCTGACCGGCATCGTCGCGATGCTGTTCGCGAGCAGCGGCCTTGCCGAGCAGGTGCTCGTGACGCCGCTTCGCTGGCTGATCATCTTCGCACCGCTGGCCTTCGTAATGGTGATGAGCTTTGGCATGAACCGGCTGTCGACCGGCACGCTGCAGATGCTGTTCTGGGCGTTCGCGACGGCGATGGGCCTGTCGATGTCGTCGATCTTCCTGATCTACACCGGGACGTCGATCGCGCAGACATTCTTCGCGGTGTCGGCGGCGTTCATGGGGCTGAGCCTCTACGGCTACACCACCAAGAAGGATCTGTCGGGCTTCGGCACCTTCCTGATCATGGGCGTGGTCGGCCTTCTGGTGGCGATGGTCGTCAACCTCTTTCTGCGCTCGCCGGCGATGCACATGGCGATCAGCGCGATCGGCGTGCTGCTGTTCGCCGGCCTCACCGCCTACGACACGCAGCGGATCAAGAGCCTCTATGCTCAGGTCGCCGGTACCGACATGATGGGCAAGGTCGTGATCATGGGGGCGCTCAGCCTCTACCTCGACTTCGTCAACATGTTCACCTTCCTGCTCAACTTCATGGGCAGCCGCGAATAAAGCTGCTCGACGCGGGGCAAGACAGCGGGCCGGCGGGAAACTGCCGGCCCTTTTCTTGTGAGGCGGTGTGCCGGAGCAGGAAGGGTCAGGCTTCCGACTTCGCCTGCTGCTGCTTCGCCTGCATTTCGGCGATCAACTTGCCGTCGATGTCCCTGGCGCGGCGGTAGGCGTCGCGGTCGGTGACGCGCGCGACATAATCGGTGAACGCCGGCTTGGGCTCGAGCAGGTTGAACTGAAGCATGAAGTTGACATAGGCGCCGACGAACAAATCGGCGGCGGTGAAGCGGTCGCAGGTGATGTAGGGCTTGCTCGCGAGATAGGACTCGAGCGTGGCGATCGCGCTATCGTAGCTCCCGTAGCCGAGCATCGCCTGCTTTTCGGGCGGCGGTTCCCAGCCCATCGAGCGGTTGGTGAAGGCCGCCTCGACCGGGCCCGCGGTGAAGAAGATCCAGCGGTAGTAATCGGCGCGGTCGGGCGGAGGCGGAGCGAGGTTCGCGGCCGGAAACGCGTCGGCAAGATAGCAGCAGATCGCCGCGACCTCGGTGACGATGCGGCCGGCGTGGCGGATCGCCGGCACTTTCCCCATCGGGTTGACCGCGAGATAAGCGTCGGACTTCATCGTCGTGCCATATTCGAGAATCTGCGTCTCGTACGGCTCGCCCACTTCCTCGAGCATCCAGCGCACGGTCTGCCCGCGCGACATCGGGTTGGTGTAGAAGACGAGGTCTGCCATTTTGCCGCTCCCTGCCTGAAACGACAGCGGAGCTACGCCTGCTCGAGCGCCTGCTCAAGCATGTCGAGCATCGTGCGCATCGATTGGACGCGCACCGGCCCGCGGCCGAGCGCGCCGTAATGCTCGACCCGGTGAATCGTCTCGCCGCCCTTCCGGGCCAGCGCGAAGTGGACCAGCCCCTCCTCGCAGCCGTTGCCGGCCGGGCCGGCGAAGCCGGTGACCCCTAGCGCCAGGTCGGCTTGCGAGCGGGCCAGCGCGCCTTGTGCCATCGCCCGGGCAACCGGCTCCGACACCGCCTCGTTGCACTCGAGAAGCTCGGGCTCGATCCCGAGCAGCTGCGACTTCGCCTCCCTGGCATAAGTGACGAAGCCGCGGTCGAAGCCGTGGCCGCAGCCCTCGATGTCGGTCAGGAGCGCGGCGAACATGCCGCCCGTGCAGCTTTCGGCGGTCGCGACCTTGAGCTCGCGCTGGCACAGCCGCTTCATCAGCTTTTCGGCCTGCGCGTCGAGATCGTCCGGAAGCGCCGGCTCGAGAGTCTCGCTCAACCGCGTTCCCCGGCGGAGTCCACAGGCGGGGGAGGCGGCGGGGCAAGCGGCTGGCCAGC
>JACCSV010000334.1 GCA_013812805.1 Sphingomonas sp.
GCACTGTCGATCATGTAAGGCGGGTTGGCGATAACCAGGTCGGCGCCGTCTGGGATGCGGTCCGACACCAATGTTTCCACCCCCACGCCGGCGGCTGCAGCATTGATTTTCGCCAACCGAAGGGCGCTGGGGTTCACGTCAACCAAGGTCGTCTTTTGAAAGCTCCGGCAGCTGGCCGTGGCGATTGCACCAGCACCGCTTCCAGCACCCATGTCGACCAGCCATTGGGCGCTGGCCAGCCGTGGCAGTTGCTCGCCGATGAAGCGCGCAAAGCGGTACGTGTCCGGCCCGAAAAAGACCGAGTCGACCGCGTCGGTGGGGAAGGGGCTATGGAGGAGCAGGTCATCGCCAAGGCTGGCCACCCGGACTTGGGCGCGGAGGCTTCCATCGCCGCGGGTTTCGAGCACGTTGCCGTCCTCGAGCAGCGCAATTAACGACGGGTCCACGTCGCTCTGCTCGAACCACCGGTTCCAGCCGAATATGTCGCGTAGCCCGATCGGCTTCGGCGCGGGCCGCGTCAAAACCTGGGCGTGGGTCGCGGGGGTGACGGCTATGAACTGATATCGGGTGGTCTTGAGGTAGCTTAGGAGCTCTTGGAGCGTCTCCTCGCTTGTCACCACAGCTCCTGCCGATAGCGCTTGAAGCAGCGTGCTCCGCAGGTCAGGCGCATCAGCGCGCCCTCGGCAATTGCCCGCGCCCGGCGCCGATCTTCTGTCACCGCAGGAAGCAGCGCTTCCGCGTTCCAGGCAGCGCTGTGCTTGACGTCCAGCACCGCGTGCAAGTCGAAATACAAGCGGACCTTCGCCGCCACTCCAAGCCGCTTGAGTCCACTCGCGACCGCGGCCGACCTCGCGGGAGCAGTGAGCTCGATGGCGCCCAGGGCACCTAGCGCATGCCACGCGTAATCGCGGCGCGTGGCCATCGCCGTCATTGCGTTGGCCAGCGCCAGACTCTCCCGGACGGTACGATCGATCGCCGGTTCCAGCGCCAGCGCTTCGACCAGGCGGTTCAGCATCGGCCCATGCATGCCCTTGATATTGCCGCGCCCCATCTCGTCCCAGTAATTGCGCGCAAGCTCGAGCTTGATTCGGTCCGGCAACTTGACCTGCGTGTAGGCAGTCAGATCTTCGAACCCGGCCTCACCGGCGGCTTCCTGCGCGAGGTACCAGCGCATCTGCTCGAGATCGGCATCGTTGGCCAGCCAGTCGAACAGCGGGTCGTGCTGCCCCGGGCCGGAGGCTTCGAGGCACTCGAACCAGGCGATGAACTCTTTCGGCTCTGACGGCACCGCAGCGACCGCATCGCGGACCTCGGCCCGCAGCTCGTCGAGGAACCTGCCCTCCAGCTCAAGCAGGCACTGGTCGCGCTGCAGCGTTCCACGCCAATCGTCGTCGGGAAGCCGCGGCTCGAGCCGCGACTGGTTCCAGCGCGCAAGCTGTCGCTGAACGTCGTCGCCAAGCAGGTCGACTGCCGGCGCGGACGCCTGCCACTGGAATATCGATGCCATTGTCCAGCGAGAACCGCCTAGGCAGCTCCGAGGTTCCGTGCCTGGCGCGCACCCGCTCGGGAATGGAGTGTGAATCGCCGGCAGTGAAGGGTCGGAAACGGTGCCGTATGCACGGCGGGACAAATCCAGGCGCGCCTAAAGGCAATTGCAACGCCCGGAAGCATGGAGGCTATTCCGCCAAGACTAAAGCGGCCGTCCGCTTCCTGTGGCAGATCGCGCGGCTGGTCCGTGAGTAACGGAGTGTGACCGATGTCCGCTCTCGACCGAAAGCGGACATTAGCGATGTGCGGCTAGCTCTAGCCAATGATGAAGTCGGCGCTGCTCAGCGCCGTTCCCGCCGTCACCTGCGCGAACTGCACCGCCGCACCGTCGCCGCTGCCGTCGGCATCGTAGAAAATCCGGCCGGTGGCGCTGTCGTAGATGATGCGGTCGTCGCCGTCGGCAGCGGCAGTGCCGTGGACGAACGCGCCTTCAGCAAGTGTTCCAAGGTCGAGCGTCGTGAACACCGACTGATCGAGATGCATGGTGTCATCCGCCACTGTGAAGTCGGTGATCGTGTCGACGTTGTTCCGGGCGTTGAGCGCGGTGTCGAAATGGAAGCCGTCAGCGCCTGCTCCGCCGGTCAGGCGGTCATTGCCGACGCCGCCATGCAGTTGGTCATTCCCGGCGCCACCCGACAACCTGTCGTTGCGGCCTTCGCCGTGAAGGGAGTTGGCCGAATCATTGCCGGTGATGATGTTGGCGCCGGCATTGCCGGTGCCCGAGATGTCTCCCGATCCGGCCAGCGAGAGCCGCTCGACGTTGTCGCCCAACACATAGTCTACCGAGGATTTAACCAGGTCATTGCCTTCGCCGAAAGCTTCAGTGACGATGTCGCCGACGCTATCGACATAATAGACATCGTTGCCAATGCCGCCCACCAGTGTGTCGGCACCCAACCCGCCTATCAAGCTGTCATTCCCGCTGCCCCCGATAAGCGTATTGGCGGCGCGGTTGCCGACGATCACGTTTGAAAGTGCGTTGCCGGTCCCCGAGATCGTCGCAGTCCCAGTCAGCTCTAAGTTCTCGACATTGGCAGCGAGCGTATGGCTAACTGTAGAAGTAACCCGATCGATACCTTCGCCTGTCGCTTCGATAACAACGTCTCCAGCATCATCGACGCTGAAGGTGTCATTGCCGGGACCACCATTCATCGTGTCCGCACCGAGGCCTCCGAAGATCATGTCGTTGCCGCCGTGCCCATTCAGAGTGTCAGTGCCGGGCATGCCTCTGAGCACGTTGCTCGCGCTGTTACCGTCAATGATGTTGTCGAGGCTGTTGCCCAGACCATCGATCGCTGAACTACCGGTCAGCGTTAGGTTCTCGACGTTCGCGGCGAGCGTATAGCTGACTGTGGAAGTGACCCGGTCGGTACCTTCGCCTGTCGCTTCGATAACAACATCTCCAGCATCTTCGACGCTGAAGGTGTCATTGCCGACACCGCCGTTCATCGTGTCCGCACCGCGGCCCCCGAAGATCATGTCATCGCCACCGTGCCCGTTCAGAGTGTCAGTGCCGGGCATGCCGCGGAGCACATTGCTCGAGTTGTTCCCGTCGATGATGTTGTCGAGGCTGTTACCCAGGCCATCGATCGCCGAACTGCCGGTCAGCGTTAGGTTCTCGACATTCGCGCCAAGCGTGTAGCTAATCGAGGATTGGACGGTATCATTGCCCTCGTTGGCTGCTTCTTCCACGGTGGAATTTGTTGAGACAACGAAGATGTCGTTACCCGTTCCGCCGAACATGCTCGGCGCGTTCAAAATATCGTTGCCGGCTCCGCCATAGACAGTATCGAACGCTTCCACGTAGTCATTGCCATCGCCCGCATCCACCCACCAAGAATTGGTGACGTAATCATCTCCGCCGCCTGACGATACATATTCATAGCCCGTGACTCGATCATTTCCGGACCCGATGTGAGCTGAGCCGTCCCCGGTACCAGTAATGTCCCAACTCGCAGTCACGCCTGCGGATTCGAGTCTGCCGCTACCTCGAACGACAATGTGCTCTATACCGTTGAAGGTAGCTCCGAACGTCTGCCCGATAAAAAACGCCGCACCCTCTGAAAAGAAAAGATCCGCACCAGAGGCGTCCATATGGAGTGTGTCGTAACCATCCCCGCCTTCGATACGGTAAGAGCCTCCCGAATAGCTTACATAGAATGAGTCGCCGCCGCTGCCCCCGTCCAAGATCTCATGTGGATAGTCGCCCCGTTGGCCATGATAAATTGGAGATGAGGAGATTACATCATTGCCGTCGCCGCCGTATACGCGGTCAAAGCCGGTGCCGCCCTCCAGGGTGTCGTTGCCGCCGTTGCCATAGATAGTGTCTTCGCCGTCGCCGCCCTGAAGGGTGTCGTCGTCCTCTGTGCCATTGATCACTGCCATTGATGCCCCCTGTCCGCCGCGCGCGAGTCACATCATATTGAAGGCACTGCTTTTTGTCGATTCGCGTTGACGCCGTTTAATCGCTGCGGCCTCGGTTTTTCGTCCTGAGGAAGTTGCTGCATTGCTGGCGTCGTCCCGGGGCTTGTAGACAATCAGCTCATCGGCGGCATGGCTGGAAAGTCCGGCTACCGTCCGAAGCGAGCACTAAAGCGGCAGCAATACCAGCAGCCTTGCTGCCTTCGCCCCGCACTGGCCGCACTTCAGCTTCGCCCGAGCGGCTCGCAGGGAGCCGGCGCCACCTCTCTTCACCGTTTGCGCACCCGATATAGGCCGCCTCCGTCCGTGTTCATGCACTCGACCCGGCGGCTGGCTCTAAATCCCACCAGATCAGCCGCCGTAAATATGTGGTTCGTGGACATACGGCCGTCACGCACGTTCGGCGAAACAGGTTCCTAGTAACAGCACGGAGAGGGAGCGGTTATGGGAACTTTCCTGAATCTAACCGAAAAGCCGTTGTTTCTCAAAGTAAGCTGGCGGTGGAAGCAGTCGTCTGCGAACCAGTCTCTCCTCAGATTACCCAATTTAATTGGGAATAATTGGGTAAAATGAGAAAGCTGGGCGCGCCGGCCGTCTTGCAAGCGGCTCCCGCCGCGCATTTCCGCCAATACCGCCGCAAATTCCCACAGCGGCATAAATGGGAAATCACGCCATCGATATGGGTCGCCTTGCCCCGTCCACGTCGACTGTCGGAAACCTGACCATCTTGCCATTGGCCGGTTCAGATGTTCTAGTTTCGCCGCTGTCGAAGGTACCCGATCAGAGGCATCGGAAGATGCTGGCGTCAGCCCCTCGCCGGAGCATGAACGGTCCGAGCAGGACTCCATTCTCCACGCGCCCCTGCAAGCTCATAGTATTGCCCGCGAACGCTCCCACTGTGGCGGAAGCGGTAGCTGGGCATTATCTGTCCTGCAATTTCTGGTCCGCCCCAGCCTGGGGTGTGGGTGCCCCCTGCGATGATGGTGCCGCGGCGATTGATAATCAGCGGACCCATCATGGTTCCCCCCCACGCAATCGTACTCGAGCGTGCCGCTAGTCGACGCAAGGCTCAACCCGACATGCTGGCCGCCCCACTTACCTGCGACCGGCAGCCCGGCAGCTGGCACCGCCGCATAAGCCATAGATGGTCAAGTCCGAACCGAGTCCTTAGGCTTCTGAGGCGCCGCTGATGACCGCTTTTTCCGTGGGGGCGCGAGCGGGGGCGGCCCCCGGGCGTGTCCTTCTGGCGTGCCTTCCGCTTGGGCGGCGCCGCACTGGACGGAAGCACCTCCGCGTCGGCGCAAAGCCCGCGGCAGGCTAGTGTCCGCTTCCCCCTCAAAGCAGACATTGGACAGTTCCCCTCACGCTCCATTAATGTGAAGCCTCGCATGACGGTCCATCATTTGAGATTACAAACGGCGCCCTGTGACAGAGAGAAACTTCAGTGATCTCGCTCGCAGGATCTGGTCGTGTCGGCGCAACCCTATCAATTCATAACCTACCGAACCGTGGCTTCCACAATTCTAATTCGGAACGGTTCGCTCTTTCCAAAAAAGCGCGGAAGGCTGCTCAGGACGTCCTATGAAATCCAAACCTAAGCCTGGCCGCCTATGCTTGGCGGTTGCCTGCCTGGCCTTCGCTGCGCCAGCTGTTGCGCAATTCCAGCCGCTTGAGCCGATCGCTCTCCCGCCAGGCGTGGAGCAGGGTGTGGACATGGTCTACATGGACAAGGAAATCAAAGGCAACATCCGCTGGCGCAACACCAAGCTCGATAACGTCACCTTCGCCCGGTACGCGGGCGCTCCGCTCGACCTCGTCCAGGCAATCAACCCGCTTTATACCGAGCTGCGCCGCGGCCTCGTTAGTTACCAGAAGCAGTGGAGCAGCCTGCCGCAGTTCCGGATCGACCCCGGTCAGACAGTCGCGCAGGGGGCTGACGGCGAACGGGTCACCCTGCTGCGTGAGCGGCTCGGGCTTCCTGCCGGAAGCCGCTTCGACGAGGAGCTTCACCGCCGCGTGAGCCTCTACCAGCAGGTGCACGGCCTCAAGCCGGACGGGGTCGTCGGCGATGATTTGATCACCTCGCTCAATCGCGGGGCGCTCCACTACGCGCAGGTGCTGATGATCAACATGGAGCGCGCCCGGCGGCTTCCGGCTCCGGGCGAGCTCAAGCGGCACATCATCGTCGATGCCGGGTCGGCGCGCGTTTTGATGTACGAGAACGGGTCGCTGGTGGACTCAATGCGAGCGGTGGTCGGTTCCTACAAGACGCAGACGCCGATGATGGCAGCGCAAATTCGCTACGCGATCGTCAATCCTTACTGGAATGTGCCGCCGGATCTGAATGTTACGATGGTCGCGCCAGCCGTGTTGGCGCATGGCCTGCGCTATCTCACAGAACGGAAATATCAGGTATTTGCCGCAGGCGACCGGCGCCTCGATCCGGCAACTGTCGACTGGCAGGCGGTGAAAAACGGCCAACTCTTGCTGCGCATCCGCCGCGGCCCGGGGCCGGGCAACTCAATGGGCGACATCAAGTTCATGATGCCCAACGACCTCGGCATCTATCTGCACGACACTCACGAAAAGAGCGTGTTCGACAAGGATGACCGCTGGGTCAGCAACGGCTGCGTTCGGGTCGAAGACGCGCAGCGGCTGGCGACGTGGCTGTTCGGCGCGATGCCAAAGGGCGGCGATCCCGATGTCGAGGAGCGGGTCGACATGGCCGAGCCGGTGCCGGTCTTCCT